>JBEKFD010000057.1:0-21687 GCA_050013495.1 Occallatibacter sp.
CCCATCGAGGCGCAATTCTGTGGGCAAATTGAACTCGCCCTCTCCCTGGCCCGTCTTGCCGATGGTCTGGAGAATGTGGCCTTGCAGGTCGAGCACGAATACCTGGTCGCGCAGCGTGTCCGTCACGTAAATTCGCTGCGCTGCCGAGTCCACGGCAATTCCCGTAGGCCGCTTGAAATAGCCCTCGCCGCCTTTCAAGCTGCCGATGGCATGGAGATACTTGCCGCTCGGCTCGAAGACAAAAATCTCGCCCGCGTCGGAGTCGGTTACATAGATATTGTCCTGAGCATCGACGGCGACGCATTGCGGAGTGCGCATCGCGTCCTTGCTTTTATCATTGCGCTGGATGAATTTGTATTTATGCTGCGCGAAGTCGAAGATGTGCACGCCCTCCGCGCCGGGATCGGTGACGATGATGCGGCCATGGGAATCGGTGGCGACGCTGTAAGGACGCACCAGGGAGTGGTAGTCGGGCGCGCCGGCGATGACATCCACCAATTTGGTCCAGAAGCCGCGGTTCGGCTTGACTTCGGTTTCCGAACTGAAGCTGTGTTCCCAGGAAAGCCTGCGCCCGCCCTCCAACGCCATCTCCCATAGCTCTGGCGCGTCCGGTTTGGGCTTTGATTTTGGCGATGCCCAGACTGCAGCCGGCAGCAGCGCGGCGCCCGTCAGGATCGTAATCAGGCCCAAGGAGGTGCTCCGCCGGCGCCGCAGCTCTCGGCTTAGAAGAAGTTGAACCAACGTGACACCCCAATGTAAAACGATGATATAACTTCGGGAGGCGAGCCGGACCCGCTAAAGCCCTGCGCGAGCCGCGAGAATCCGCTGGTGAAGTTCAACTTGCGGACGTGGTACTGGACGAGTGAACTGAATTCATCGTTCTCGTTCATCGATGCGACCCCGCCGCTCACAGTGTTGCTGTCTGACTTGGAATACGTGACCGAGAGGACCAGAGCTCTGGCCGGAGCGCTGGAGAGCCCAAAGGAGTAACCGTCGCCGCCGTAGAGACTCACTTGACTGGAGGGCAGAGCGGGCGAGGGCACCGGCACCGGCACCAGGCCTGACCCGGTCTCCAGCGCCTGCCCGCTTGCTTTGTTGTAGCTGCCGTTGGCGGTGAGCAAGGAGCCATAGCCAAAGCTGCCGTTGTAACTTTGGTTGCTGTTCGCTGTGCCCGCTTGCTGGGTCAACGCGGTCCGCGAGGCGCTGGCGCCACCACCCACATAGAGTCTTCCCCAGCGGCGCCTGGCGTGGCCTGAGTAGTTATAGTAGGAGTTCATGTACGTGACCAGCAGGGTTTCCACATTCTGCGCATAGCCGAATGCCCCGTCCACGTGCCAACCCTGAATCTCGGTGGAAAAATTCTCGGAAGTAGAAAAGCTCAGCGTATTATCGCCGGTCTGGTCCTCGGTATTGCCGTTTGCGTTCAACGTGGCGTTGAAGCTTCCGTCAGGAATCAGGTGCGAATACGTAGCGCTTCCGCCATAGGAATTCACTCCATAATTCTCTCCCAGGAATAACTGGGTGCGGCGCTCGAAGTAGGCCGAGGTTTGCAGATTCGGTGCGGCAGCGTAACTGGCAACGCCCTGGAGGTCAAGCGAATTGGACGACTCGTTCGTGCTTGGCCCCGAGACCACGCCGCCTGCTGCCACCACTGATTGAATCAGCTGTCCGCTCAGATTATCGGAGTAATTCGCGTTGGCCGAGAAGGACAGCTTTTCGGTGGGGTGCACTGACGCGAGGGCGTTGAAAAGATCAATGGCTCCGTTGGAACTGGTACCCTGGTATTCCCCGTTCCACTCGGACCGGTTGATGCTTGTCGAGAACGAGCCATGCAAGGGCAGCAGGTGCGAGGCATTGAATCCGTAGCCGCTGTTGCCCGATTGTGTTTCTGTGCTTTGTTCACCGGCCACCACCTGCGGAATCAACGAGTGACTGTCTCCCGTGATAAAGTAGGCGCCCATATTGAAGCCTGCGAATCGATAGCCCGAGTGGAGGTTCAAGGAGTGAAACGCGTTGTTCCCTTGATCGTTTGTCCCGTACACCGAATACTGGCTGCTGCCCATCTGGAAACCCGCCGAGAGAGATGGCGCGGCGGGGAGGCTCAAACTCCAGTTGACGCCAAACGCGTCGCTGTCGCCATGGGTGACGTAGTTGGCGAGGCCCGGAACAGCGTAGTTTCCTTCACTGTTGTATGCCTTGATGTAGCTGACCGAACCGGGAAATCGGCTGCCGGCGAAGATGTTGGCAGTGGCGTTGACGCCGCTGGCGTCGGAGATGGACTGGAAGTCGGAATTCGCCCTCGACTGGTTCAGGTAAAGGGAGGCGTTAAACGATAGGAAGTTTGGACTGTAGAAGAATCCGGCGTAGTCGGCCTCGCCTCCAACCGTCCAGGCATGGTCGGAACTCTCCATATTCCCGTAATCGGCGTCATACCCGGTGGAGATGGTGCCGCTGAGGCGCGAACTGACTTCGCCCGTCTTGATCTGAGCGGCAACCGGCCATGCCAGCAGCATAAGCCCAGCCTGCACCAACCACGCGACTCGCAACGACCTCCTCATCGAGTGACCACCTTAACTTCTCAGAGTTCGAGCATGCTGCTGGGAATCTCGTTCTCTTTCCAGCCATCGCCATATTCGTGCCGCCGGCCCTTCGCAACCACTCTGCGTGTTTGCACCAGGCCTACAGTCCAGGCGCTCTTCGGAGCCTCTTAAAGCTCTTCGACCTTCGCGTTTTGGCGCAGCTTCTTGTCCAACTCGGTTTGAAGTTGGTTCTTTTTTGTCTGCGGCAACTCTTTCTCCAATTGCGCCTTCACGTCGTCGAATTTCGCCTCGCCCGCCGGCGTATGCGCCCCGAGACGCACGATGGTGTAGATCTGTTCCACTTGAATCACATCGCTTACATCGCCTGGCTTCAGGGCCAGAAGCGCCTTCAAGACCTGGGGCGCTATCTCTTCGCTGGGCATGGGCTTGTGCTGACCCATCATCACGCGGAAATCGTCATCGGAGATCTTTTCCGCCAACAGGCCAAACTGCTCGGCTGTCTTCGTCGCTTTCGCCTGGCGCAGCGCGTCGTCTGCCCGCTTGCGCCCCTCCTTCAACTGCTCAGCAGTCGCTTTGGCGGGAGGGATCACAGAAATCGTCTGGATGGTAAACGACTCGGGATGCTGGAAGCGGGCCGGGTTCTTATCGTAGTAAGCCCTGACTTCCGCCGGGGAAACCTTGCCTTTGCTCTCGACTTCGCTCTTCAGAAGAGTGTCAATCAGCAGCGAGCGCCGGATCTTCGCTTGCAGCAACTGCTCGGAGCCATGAAAGTCGCTCTGCAAAAACGCGTTGAATTCGTCCGCTGTGGCAAACTGCTTGCGGAAGTCGCTCTCAGCCTGTTGCATCTTCGCGGCCGGGACGTCCACCTTTCGCCGCAGCGCTTCCTGATACACCAGCTCTTCGAAGACGATCATCTTGAGCGCGCCGGCGCGGATCTGCGGCTCCAGGTCTTTGGGAATTCCGTTGTGCTGGCGGCCATACGGAAAAATCGCGTATTCCTCTCGCAACAGGTCAGCCTCGGTCAAGACCGAACCGTTGACGCGCGCCACTGGCTTCGCCGGCGTGATCTGCGGCCCGGTGACCGGCGATGGAGAGGGGGGCTGGGTAAAGACTGTGGGTGCGTGAGAGGCTACCTGGGCGCCAGCGGCTGCGAAGCCGAGGAGAAAAAACGCGCAGAGTGGGAACTTGTACCTCATGATTGACCTCCTGGTTGCGAAAAAATGGGGAGGGAATTGTCTCTCCCTCCCCGTTCATGCAAAACGAATTTAGAACACGGTTCCGGCGGTTCCGCCGTTCAGTTCGTTCGATTCCCCACCATGGCACTGGCGGCAGAATTGCGCTGTCTGGTTGCTTCCGGCGTTTTGATTCGCCGAGTTGTAGGGAGCGCGAATGAAGAACATCGTGGCGTAATTGCCGGCCGGCAGACCGGAAGCGCCGCTGGCGACCGCAGTCGCACCACCGGCGTAGTTCCCCGGTACGCCTGACACGCTGACCACGTTCATCAGGTGCTGATTGTGGCAGGTTGTGCACATGACCGTAGGTTGGTTATTGATAACCGCGGGCGAGACAAAAAAGCCGTAGTTATTGATGAACTGCGTCATGAGCGGCCCGGGCTGAATCTTGCCGGAGGCGGAATAGGTGCAATCCCAGCCGTGGTTGTTGACACCGCAAGGAATCACGGCTCCCTGGCCCACCGGGTGGTCGGTCAGATAACTTGCCGCGCCGCCTCCGCTGATGCCGTTGTTTCCGAGCAGCGTGGGTACTGCTGCGCCGCCGTAGGTGGAGGGCAGCTTCTCATAGACCGCGTTCCTCATCATGGCGCCCTTGGCGAGGTTGCCGTCGTGGCAGCTCAGGCACATGAGAATGCCGGATACGTCGGGCGTCCCGGCTCCCAGGCTGCCAGGCAGGACTTCGGCCGTCGGAGTGCTTCCGGCTTTGACTGTTGCGGGGGTGGTTTGTCCGGCAAACGCGATGGTCATGCCGTACAAGGGGCTAGCATCCTCGCCCCAGAGAGCGACAGAGCCTGTGTCCGTTCCCGATGCGGGCGACTTGCCGTTACCCAACGCGCCACTGTGCGGTGCGTGACAGCCAGCGCAACCGCGGCCGTAGTTGAGGTGAGCGCCAAGGACATCCGTCCCCGGCTGGTAGATCTGGGCCGCCGCGAAGCCCGCGGCGGTAACAAACATCAGGACGATAAGAAAAATGCGTTTCATGTTGGAAGAGCCTCCTAGCTCGCTTCATTCTGGTCGACTAACCCGTGAAGTTGACCTTAGTCGACCCCACCGGCGTTGTTTTCAAGCTCTGTCTTGAGGGAGAACCTATGCCTGACAAATGCCGTTGCCGCGGGATGGGCCGATGTCCGGCTGCATCTCGTGAGTGTTTTCTTAGATTGCATTCTTGGCAATTTCTGAGATGAAGGATTGAGATGTCTGCGGGAGGTTGCCGTCGGGCACTGTGACGATGGTGCCGTGTCCCGAAGTAATCTGAATCCCCTTGTGTCGTTTTCATGCGATTTCATGCGTGAGAACCGTCACTCTCTTAACTCTGGATGGCCTTTATCAAGGGGTTGCCAAGCCCTCGACGCCATGTGCACATATTTTCAGGTGACAAATGTCACCCTCCGTGACGCCGGTCACAGGTTGTGATTGAAATCGCGGCGTGTGTGATTTTGGTCACATTCCCTGGTGGCGCAGATTGCTCCAATAATCCTGTGCTCATGTCAATGTGAAGCTTCAAAGATGCGAGTTGGGAAGACTTTGGGTTGAACCGAGCAGGTCAGACACCGGCGTCAGCGCACCCAGTTCGAGCAAAGATTAAGCAGGTTTCAAGAGCAGGAGTTAATCGAAGGAGACCACGGCATGGAAAACCAACCAGCCACGGCATCAACGGCAAGCGAATCCTTGCGGTCGACGTATGTCTACGGGATGGCAGCGATCTGTCTCCTTGCGGGCCTGGCGATCGGAGCACTGCTGCAGGGATGGCAATCGCACAGAGTGCCTGCGCAACTGGCTGCCAACGCCGGAGCGGCCTCTTCCGGGCGCACCACCAGCGCCGGGCAAACGGCCAGCCCGGAAAGAACGATGCAGACGGCGGGCCCCCTCGCGCAACCTCTTTCCAACGGATCACCTGCCTCCACGGGCAGCGCAGCGATGGCCGGCGGCCACATGCACACACTCGGAGAGATGAAGCAGATGGCCGACAAGCAGGCAGAGCCGCTCAAGGAAAAGCTGAAGAGCGATCCGAACAACAGCGCGGTGCTCATGCAGGTGGCGGCCATCTACCATGCCACGCACCAATTCAAAGAAGCGGCTGACTACTATGCCAAGGCAGTGCAGGCGGATCCCAAGAATGTTGACGCCCGCACCAAGCTGGCCACCAGTCTCTATCGCAACGGCGACGTCGATGGCGCCCTCGCCCAGTTGAATCGGGCGTTGACCTATGACCCCAAGGACGCCAACGCGCTGTTCGACCTGGGCATGATCCGGTTCCAGGGGAAGCAAGACGGGCAGGGCGCCGTGTCCGCCTGGCAAAAACTACTTGCGACCAATCCGCAGATGAGCTCGGAACGCCGCGCCCAGGTTCAAAAGCTGATGGCCGACGTGCTGACGACGCTAGGCGATCAACACGCTATGGAAGGAGCGCGTAGCAATGACGGACGCAAATCGAACTCCAATTAATCAGTGGACCAAGAAGCAGGCCGTGATCCTGGCGGTAATCTGCCTGACGGCGGGTATTGCCGGCGGATGGGGCATTCGCGCATCGCAAAGCCCCGCGATTACTGGAATCTCGAATGCATCGGCTGGCCCGGCTCCGGCGGCGATGGGAGCCAGCACGGCGTCCCAGGCGTCCAGCTCGCAAGCGTCCAGCCCGGCGCGATTGAAAGAAATGGCCGACGCGCAGGCCGCGCCGCTTGTGGATAAACTCAAATCCGATCCCGGCAATCCGGATGTGCTGACCAGCGTCGGCAACATCTATTATGACGCGCAGCAGTATCCCGACGCCGTCGACTATTACGGGCGCGTGCTTAAAGCCAAGCCTTCCGACGCAGCCGTGCGCACCGACATGGCGACCGCCTACTGGTACATGGGAAAAGCCGATGAGGCCATTGCGGAGTTCAATAAGGCGCTCATCTCCGCACCCAACAATCCGAACACTCTTTTCAATCTTGGACTGGTCAAGTGGCAGGGCAAGAAGGATGCCCAGGGCGCAATCGCCGATTGGGAGAAGCTGCTGGTGTCGAACCCCACATACGAAGGAAAAGAAAAAGTCGAACAATTGTTGACCGAAGTAAAGCAGCATGCGGCAGCGAACCGGTGAACGATGGCGTAGCGGCGGGGAAATCGACTGGCCCGCAGCCATCCTGACCGGTCCTCGCCAAGTCGCCTGAGCACTGAAACTGTCTTCGGGGAAGGAGCGTGAGATGTGCCGGCCGGAGACGCTTCGGGTCGACCTCAGGATAGGACATTACTTAGACAACCCAATTTCTTAACCCTTCAAGCAGACTTTCTCGCAGAATCGCAACCCTTTAAGCAAACCGCACTCGGCTCCCGCTGCAACTTCCACATGCCGCTGAATTTTATGAGAGAATGACACCACTCAGTTTGGGTTGAAATGAAGAGCGAATGAGCGTGGAACAAGGCGACAAACCAGGCTCGTTGACCCAAGATGCCGCGCAGGAAAATGAGCGGCTGGTGCGGGCCATTGCGAATGGCGACCGTGAAGCGGAGCAGGCCTTTGCCACCCGCTATTTGCGGCCTGTCAAGGCAATGTTGCTGGCTCGCTCGCGCAATCCCGACGTGGTGGCCGATCTGCTTCAGGATGTGATGATCGAGGCGATCTGTGCCCTGCGCCGCGGGCAGGTGCGCGAGCCCGCGAAGCTGTCTTCGTTTGTTTCCGCCATCGCCCGCAACCGGCTGAATAACCACTATCGCGCCTCAGCGCGCACGCCGGAATCGCTTGAATTCCCGGATAATCTGCCGGATTTGTCCTCGGACAAGAGCAGGATGGAGGAACAGGAGCGGGAAAACCTGGCCATGAGCGCCATAGCCAGCCTGGACCCGGTGGACCAGTCGATTCTGCAAATGACTCTTGTAGATGGACTTAAGCCGGGGATCATTGCCCAGCGACTGAGCTTGAACCCGGATGTTGTGCGGCAGCGGAAGCTCAGAGCTACCCGCCGCGTAATCGATTTTGTGCGCCGCCAGTCACAAACGGATTCCTCAAACCACATTGTTGTAGGAAAAGTAACATGACCGATTGCACTGGAACACTGACAGACCGATGCCTTGAGCGCTACATCCAGGGAACTCTCCCTGAACTGGAAGCGCAGCAGTTTGAGGAGCACTATTTCGAGTGTCCAGCCTGCCTGGCCCAGGTGGAAGCTCTTCAGGCTGTGGCGCTGAAACTTGGCAGTCAACCGCGAAAGGCGCGTAAAGCGCCGATTCCATGGCCCATCCGCGTTGCGGCACTTACCGCAATCGCCGCCATGCTGGTGATGGGTTTCTTCCTCTTCCGGGTGAAACGCCAATCGGCGCAGCCGGAGGTTGCCGCGGCCCCGGTGGCTCCCGTGGCTCCGGCTGCGCAGCCTTCGCCGCATTCTCTAGCTGCGGCGGCAGTGTCGCGGCTTGCCGATTTGACGCTGCCGGCATTTCGGGCACAAACGCTGCGCGGAGAAAGCGGAGACCCTCATTTCGAAGAGGGAATGAAAGCCTATACACGCCGGGATTGCCCGAGCGCGGTGAAGACTCTGGCGCAGGTTCCCCACAACAACGAGGATTCGCTCGCCGCACAGTTCTTCATGGGCGTCTGCCAGTTCCACGAGGGGGAAATGGGTGCGGCAACCCAGACCCTGGAATCGGTGGCCAATGCCGGCGATTCACCGCAACAAGAGGCGGCCCTCTACTATCTTGCGCAGGTGGCGCTGCTGCAAAACGATGCCGACACGGCCCGCCGTTACCTGAAGCGCACCGTTTCCCTGCATGGCGACTTTGAATCGCGGGCCCGTACGGAGTTGAACAAAACCCACTGAAACGATGACTGCCCAGCATTGGCTCCAATCCCGCTGGGGGCTGAGCCACGGACAATTGCGGTCGTGTGCGTCTGACGCATGAGAGCGGGCTCATGGAGGTTCCATTGAATCGAGCAACAGCCTGTGCGCTGGCACTGTGCCTTGCGGGTGCGTCAAGCTTGGCCCAGCAGGTTTCCTCCGGAGGCACGCAAGCCTCACCGGCACCGGCCGCGGCTAGGCCGGGAATCGACAAAATTGCCCAGTGCCGCGAAGCTTTGCGCAAGGCGGAAGCCGAGCATCAGGGCAACACAGTCGAGTTGGCGGACGCGCTGGACGCGCTGGTTTCGAGCCAGATCGACGCCGGACTTGTGGATCAAGCGACACTGGCTGAGGTCGAGCGCGAAGTGCAGGTGGCGGAGGCGGCTGCGGGCCCCCGCAGCAAGACCTTTGTCGAGGCGCTCGGGGTTCAGGTGGAGGTGTTGACTACACTGAATCGCGCCTCCGAAGCAAGGCCCATCGCGGAGCGGTTGCTGGACGTGGCGCAGAAGGAGTTCCCGGATACGGACGATGCTTCCACCGCGGCGGACGATCTGGGTTTGGTGTGCTACACGCTGGGAGATTTTCCCTGCGCGCTCCATGCCTATGAACTGTCGCTTGCCACTACCCGCAAGATCAGCGGCAACAACAGCGCGGACCTGGTGTCGCCGCTCAACAACCTGGGATCGTTGAAATTCAGCATGAAGGATTTTGAAGGCTCCATCGCGGCCAATGAGGAAGCGTTAGCTCTTGCTTACCGCCTAACACCGCATGACGACCATATCGGCATTCTCGAAAACAACCTGGGAGCCGACTATATCCGAGTGCAGAAATTCGACAAGGCGCTCGAACACCTGAATCGCGCTGTCGGACTTCTGGAATCGGTCTATGGACCGGATAGCCCTCTGTACATGGAGATTCACGACAATCTGGCCAACATGTACAGCCGCACCGGTCAATTCTCAGAGGCGTGGAAGGCATATGAATTCTCGCTGACAAACAAGTATGAGCCGGTGGGAAGGCGCGCTGAGACCGTTGCCATGTTTGCGCGTTCGCTGGCACAGGGAGGTAATCCGACACGCGCCGTCGAGCAGGGACTCAGCAGCGCGCGCATAAGCCGGGAGATGTTTGTGCTGGAAGCGCGTACCTTGCCCGAACGGCAGGCGCTTGCGTACGACGCCACGCGGCCGCATGGATTGGACACATCGATTTCCGTGGTCCTCAAGCATCCGGAGCTGCCCACAGGAGAGATTTACCAGGAGATTGTGCGCTCGCGCGCCCTGGTGGCCGACGAAATGGCCAGGCGGCAAAAGAACTTGAACGCGAACAACGATCCCGAGACAGGCCGCCTGCTGAAAGCATTGGACGATGCCCGAAACGAACTACTTGCCGCCGAGAATTCGCACTCCGACAAGACCAGCAGAGAAGACAGCGTAAGCGCTGCCGCAAGCCGCATGGAAAAGATTGAGCGCTCGCTGGCCGAGCACAGCGCCGCCCTGCGCAGCGATGAACGAATTTACCAGGCCACTACGGAAGATGTACGCCGCAACCTGCCCGCGCACTCACTCTTGATTTCGTATGCGTTGTACCGGCGGCGCGTAGTAGACAGGCTGGACCCCACCAACACGGACACGCTCTCCTACGTAGCGTTTGTCCTGCACCCGGACTCGGATCAGATTCATGTCATTCCCTTGGGCGATGCCGCACCGATCGACGAGTTGGTTCGCAAAGCGCGCGCGGCCGCCGATGCCGAAGCACACAGCGGTGGACTTGGCTCCGCGCGCAACGAACGCAGTTATCGCCAGGCCACGCTGGCTCTCCGTCAGCGTATCTGGGACCCGTTTCGGAAGGAGATCGCCAACGCGCATCTGGCGCTGGTGGTAGCGGATGGGAATCTCAATCTCATCCCTTTCGCAAGTCTTCCCCAGGGCAACGGATACCTTGTGGAACACGGGCCGGTGATCCACACACTCTCCAGCGAGCGCGACCTTGTTCCCGCCGACCAGGTGCAAAGAAAGCGGGGCCTGCTAGCCATGGGCAGCCCCACGTTCGAGTTGGCAGGTAACAAGTTTCTTCCATCGCCGTTGCGCGGCGCCACACCCACTTGCGAGGAGTTCAGCAAGATCGAATTTCAGCCGTTGCCCGGAGCCGCGGTTGAAGTCTCAGACATCGGTTCTTCCTGGAAGCGATGGAATTCGGCGGAGCCCTCGCAACTGGTTACCGGAGACAACGCCACGCTTGCGCGTTTCCTCTCGGACTCCGCGCGCAGCCGCGTTCTGCACGTAGCAACGCATGCCTTCCTGCTCGACAAGGACTGCGGAGGAGGGAATCCACTGCTGCATTCTGGCCTCGTCTTCGCAGGCGGCAGCCATGGCGCCGCGCAGTCGATTCTGACCGCGCAACAGATTGCCTCGCTCGACCTGCGCGGCTTGGACTGGGCAGTCCTCTCCGCCTGCAACACCGGCAACGGCGAGTTGCGCGACGGAGAAGGGGTGCTGGGCCTTCAGCGCGCATTCCGCGTTGCCGGGGCGCTTAGCGTCATAATGGCCCTCTGGCCGGTGGACGACGATGCAACTCGCCAGTTCATGCACGATCTTTATGCCGAGCGGCTTGGCCGTCATGCAACCACCGCGGATGCGGTGTGGAATTCGTCGCGGGAATTATTGCTTGAACGGCGCGCGGCCGGAAAGAGCACGCATCCGTGGTATTGGGCCGGGTTCGTCGGCTCAGGAGGGTGGGAGTAGTCAAAGCACAACGGCACAAGGTACCGTTGATGAACGAGCCGTTCTGGATCGAGGAATTGTTGTGAGTTTTTTGACCCGTCAGATTTGGAATTCTCTCTTGATTGCGGTCGTTGGCGTCTGCTGCGCGGGCGCCCAGACGAACTCGTCGAACGAGACGCAGGCAAACGAGATTGTAAAGGCGCGCGATAAGGTGCACGCGGTTGAGACCTCGCACCCAGGGAACACCATCGAGTTGGCGGATGCATTGGACCACCTGGTCGACGTCCAGGTGGATGCCAGAGTGGTGGATGCGCAGACCCTGGCCGAGGTCAATCGCGAGGTTGACGTTGCAACAGCGGCTGCGGGTGCGCGCAGCAAGAATGTTGTGGATGCACTTGGCCGCCAGGTTGGCGTTCTTGTCGAGCTCAATCGAGCCGCCGAAGCGAGGCCAATTGCGGAGCACGGCATTGAGATTGCGGAGAAGGAGTTTCCCGGCACGGAGCAGCACTCAAGCGTGTTGGATGGACTGGGATTGGCTTGCATGCGCCTGGGAGACTACCCTTGCGCGCTGCACGCATACACAGCCTCTCTGGCGATCACTCGCAAGATTGGCGGCCCCGATAATCCGGATTTGATGTCGGCGCTGAACAACCTGGGCTCTGTGAAGTTCTACATGGGCGATCTGGACGGCGCCAACGAGGCTGACGAAGAAGCGCTGGCCATCATGTACCGCGTGAGTCCGAATGACCGTCATATTGGATATATCGAGAACAACCTCGGCACCCATTACCTCAAGCTGCAGAAATTCGACAAGGCGGCTGACCATTTCAATCGCGCCCACGATGCGCTGGTCAAGTCCTATGGACCGGACAGTTCAATGGTGATGCAGGTGAATCATAACCTGGCAATAATGTATTCCCGCACCGGGCAATTCCCGCTGGCGTGGAAGGCCTATGAGTTCTCGCTGGAGAACAAGTTCGAGCTGCTGGATATGCAGGCGTTGGTTCACTCTTGGTTTTCGCTGTCGCTGGCGCAGGGGGGCAACCCGGCGCGTGCGGTTCAGGAGGGACTCACAAGCGCGCGGATCAGCAGGGAGATCTTTGTGCTGCAGGCGCGAACCCTGCCAGAACGCCAGGCGCTGGCCTACGACGCCGTGCGCCCGCTTGGGCTGGACACGTCGATTTCCGTTGTGCTGAAACACCCGGAACTGCCCATTGCCGATATTTACCAGGAGGTTGTGCGTTCGCGCGCTCTGGTAGCCGACGAGATGGCGCGGCGGCAAAAAAACCTCAACGCAAACAACGACCCCGAGACAGCTCGGTTGCTGAAAGATCTGGACCAGGCCCGGAAGGATCTGCTGGCGGCCGAGCATCCGCCTTCGCACACTCCAGGCAATCCCGACCTGGTGAATGCGGCCAGCGCCAAAATGGAGGGGATCGAGCGATCGCTTGCTGAACACAGCGCGGTTCTGCGCAACGCAGAACGAGTCTACCAAGCGACCACGGAGGATGTGCGCCACAATTTGCCTCCGCATTCCGTGCTGATTTCATATGTGAAGTACGAGCAGCCAGTGGTGGACGCAGTGGACCCGGCGAACACGAGAACGCCTGGCTATGTAGCATTTGTGCTGCACCCCGACTCCAACCAGATTCACATCTACAATCTGGGTATTGCTTCGTTGGTGGACGACCAGGTGGGCAAGGCTCGCGCAGCTGCCGATGCCGAAGCGCACAGTGGAGGAATCGGTTCCGCGCGGAATGAAAGGAGCTATCGCGCTGCCGCTCTTGCCATCCGCCGGCTTGTATGGGATCCGCTCAAGAAGGAGGTTGGCGACGCGCGGCTGGCGCTGGTGGTTCCGGATGGCAACCTGAATCTGATACCTTTTGCGGCCTTACCCGATGGCGACGGCTACCTCGTGGAACATGGGCCCGTCATCCACATGCTCACCAGCGAACGCGACCTGGTGCCCGCCGGCCAGGTGGAAAAGAAGCAGGGTCTTCTGGCTGTCGGCAGCCCATCCTTTGAACTTGCCGAGAACAAGCTTCCTCCGTCACCTCTGCGTGGCGTCGCTCCCGCTTGCGAGGACTTTAGCAAAATTGAGTTCGGGCCGTTGCCGGGCACAGCGGTCGAAGTTGCCGACATCGGTTCCTCCTGGCGCAGATGGAACGGGAGTGAGCCCCTGGAACTGGTGACCGGTGACGATGCAACACTGGTGCGATTCCTATCAGAAGCGACACGCAACCGCGTTTTACATGTGGCTACACACGCTTTCCTGCTGGACAAAAGCTGCGGAAATGGCAATCCGCTGCTGCATTCGGGGCTGGTGTTCGCCGGCGCCAATGCCAGCCGCGAGGCGGCCATCCTGACGGCCCAGCAGATAGCCTCTCTGGACCTGAGCGGCGTGGATTGGGCGGTTCTTTCCGCGTGCAACACCGGTAACGGCGAACTGCGCGACGGGGAAGGGGTGCTGGGGCTTCAGCGCGCATTTCGCTTGGCGGGAGCGCGCAGCGTAATTATGACACTGTGGCCGGTCGACGACGATGTGACCCGCCAGTTCATGCACGAGCTGTACGCGCAACGCCTCGGCCGTCACGCAACCACGGCCGACGCGGTGTGGAACTCATCGCGCAAGCTGCTGTCGGATCGCCGTGCTGCCGGAAAGAGCACGAATCCTTGGTACTGGGCAGGGTTTGTCGGCTCCGGCGGATGGGAATAGCGGCTGCGACCGCGGCCAAATCGGCGCAGGCATCTCAATCGCATCCTTGCAAATGAGACTCCGTGCGCAGAACCACCAAGTGGCCGCAGCGTCCGTTGCCAAACAACTTCACCTACGACCTAAAACCTTCAAGGGCAGAAGGATGTCTTCAGGAAAAAGCTTACGCCTGTTTTGTCACAAACCACCTTGGGCAACCACTCTAGATCACAGCGCCCGCGTTGGCGATGGACGACGAGCCCTTACCTAGCCGCGGCATGAGCCGGTTACGGAATTCACCTCGGGGTTCGATGAAAGGGTCTTCTGCAGTGATGACGTTTAGAGTTGAATCGATAAAGATTTGCTGGATGGTATTGCGGCTGTTAACGATGGCGCTGGTTGTTACAACTGGAATCGAGCAAGCAAGCGCCCATGCGGGCCCGTCTCTTTCTTCAACGGCGTTTGGCGCTTGTGTGAGCAAGGCTCTCGGCGTGGGGCGCGTCGTGTCTTCGTCAAGCGAGTGCCGCCAGGACGAGAATTTCGTAACCGTCAATGAAACAAGAGAGCAGGCATTGGCGACCCCTCCACTGGCGATCCGTGCCTCAGTACCGGCCGAACACATGGGCCCCGGCATGGCGGCCATGACGCTTTCCCTGAATGTGTATAGGGACGTGTCTGCGCAAGCCTCCGGCAGGGGCCGCAGGGATTGCCAGAGCTTTCTCAGCAGTAAATATCAGGGAAGATTGCAGGACCTGGCGCAGGCATGGTGCGACGCAGCAAAGAGATTCGAAGCAAGTGAGCAGGGCTGCCAGTTGAGCGGCTCACGGGAAGCCCCGACGTTGACTTGTGCGGAGACCTTGACTGTTTATCCAAAGGATGGGGATCCGAAGCAATATAGGAGTCAAAAGACATTTCATCTTAGCGGAGAACCGGACGGTACCTGGCAGATTTCCGGCTGGTAAGCTACAACTCATCGTCGAATTCCGTGTCCGTCGTTTGCGTTAGATGAGTAGATTGCCTTGAAAAATGCCGCGCAGGAATCCGAAGGTTGACATCCCTTTTTGTTTGCGATCTCTGGACTCGCCTCACTAGGGAAGCTCTGAGTAAGCCAACGGCATTCCCTCAGGGGCTAAAGCCCGCGTTCATTTTGCGACACTTGCGGCACGCGACCCCGACCCAGAGGGTGCCCCGGTGCCCCGGTCGCGCCCTTTCAGAACATCGACTCATTCAGAGCTTGCCTAGGACGCAGCTTGCCTGTCGTTGAATTTATAGCCGATGCGAGGGACCGTCAAAATATATTGCGGGTTAAACGGATCGTCTTCAATCTTTTTTCGCAGTTGGCTCACATAGATCCGAAGGTACACGAAGTCTTCCCCACAATTCGCCCCCCACACCATCCGCAACAACTTTGCGCGAGGGATCAATTCGCCGGGGTGACTCATCAAGTACCGCAGCATTTCGAACTCCTTGGGAGTTAGATGAATTGGCTGTCCTGATTTCTGTACCCGGTATTTCACCGGATCAAGCTCCAGCTTGCCGTGGCGAATCGCTGAGCCCTGGTTCGACTCCCGAGAGTTTCTTCTGCGAACGGCCGAACGCAATCGCGCTGTGAGTTCCCGCAGGCGAAAGGGCTTGGTGATGTAATCGTCTGCACCGGCATCGAATGCCAGCACCTTGTCATCCTCGCCATCCATCGCTGTCAACATGAGAATGGGCAGATGCGCACTCGCACTTCGGATGCACCGGCAGGCTTCCAGCCCGCCCATCCCTGGAATATCGACATCCAAGAGCACCGCGTCAAACCGGGTTAGGTGAACAAGAGTCAATGCCTCCTCTCCGCGTGCGGCATCCACCACGGTGAAGCCCATTCCTGACAATGTCACATGCAAAGCCATTCGCATGGAATTGTCATCGTCGACTATAAGGATCGTGCCTTGTCTGGAATCCGACTGTTCCGTAGTCACCGCTTCCTCCTTGCGAAGATGGGAAGAGAAAGAAAGAACGTTGTCCCTTCCTTCTCATTACTGGTTACCCAAACGTGTCCCTGATGGGCTTCTGCTGCTTTCTTCACAACAGAAAGGCCAATTCCTGTACCGGGAACAGAGTCTTTCAAATCGAGCGCTCTGTAAAAGCGGTCGAATATTCGCTCCCTGTCCTCAATTCGGACTGTCGATCCAATGTTATGCACCGAGATGATCGCTTCAGTCTGACTCGTTCGCGCCGCAACGGTGATTGGAGAACCCGGCGCAGAATACTTGCGGGCATTGTCAATGTACTGTGCCAGGACCATGGCCAACAGGTTGCGGTCGACGCACAATGTCAACGATGGGTCATCGATTGCGATCTCGATCCGATCTCTTGCGCCATCTATCGGCGGGGTCATCAAAACCTCGGCGAGCAGTTCCTTGAAGTTAACTTCGCTGGTCTCAAGGCCAACTTGTTCTGCATCGAGTTTCGCGGTAAGCAACAGCCTTGTGCATAGCTTGTTCAGACGAAGCGTCTCGTCGTCGATCAGCTTGACCAGGCTGTGTTGCGAATTGCTCAACCCGCCCAACTCAAGCAAGCCGGAACTCGCAGTTTGAACCGTCGTCAAAGGTGTCTTCAACTCGTGGCCCAATGCATCCATGACCGCGGCACGCAACTGCTCACCCCTCCTGGCCGCATCCGCTCTTTCTTCTTTCGCAAACGACTGGTAGCGATCGAATGCGATTGCCGCAAGCGATGCAAGCGCATCCACGACCAATGGGCTCAGATTTCCCCGCACCACAAGCGCACCCAGCGGACCAGATGCATCCTGCACGATTCGCTGAGAGATCTCTCGATTCCGATCATCGTGGTTGGCATTGCGCAGGCAGCACTCCTGCGCGAGATTCAGTTCGTCGTCGGCCCAATCACCCATTCTGTCCTGGTGTCCCAGGTTCTTGTCGAACAGCGCAACCGCGCGAACGCCGAATATCCTGTGGATCAGGATAGCCAATTGCGGCCCCGGGGGTTGATGCAGATCGAGCAAAACAGAGTTTCGACTCAACTCATAAAGCTTCTCCATCCCTATGCGATGGAAGGTTGCTTCCGCTGCACTTCGAATTTCTTTTGCAGACAGCCTGCTGATGACAAGCGCCGTGGCCTCGAACGCACCGAGCGCGGCCCAGTCCTGCGGGTCGGCAACGTTGAACCGGAAAAGTGGAGGCATGAGGAAATAGTCCAGGCATGCCACTGCGAGAAGCGAGGTGAGAGAAGCCGGCCAGAAACCCCACAATGAAGCTACCGCGACTACAACCAGCAAATAGAGGCTGCTAATTGTTACCAGGTTGACCTGCATGACAAAGCCGCAATACGTGAGCAGAGCGATGCAGATCCAAGCAACTAGACTCGGCCACAGGATGCTAAGCTTGACCGGCGAGTTGATCCCACTGGAGACGATTGGAGCTTCCATCTTGCCTGCAATTTATTCATGCGGTTATGTCTTGCGATCTAAGGACAGCGTATTGACCCGCTTGCAAAGAAGGCATAAGGATTACGTAGAGGTTTCATGCGAGGCTTGTGGAAGCAAAAGCAAGCGTATCGCGCTCCGTCATGGGAATACATGAACTGGAACGCAGGCATTGTGCAGATACGAGGGCAGTTAACGAAAGCATGAAGCCGCCGTGAGAGCTAACCGGAGGCTGCGCGTCAGCACGGAAGTTGGACGGAGGAAGCAAACAATCCGTAAAGACAGTTCGCTGTCGATTGCGGCATCCACACGGGAAGCGGGCCGCGGCATTCTGCGTTGCCAGTAAACAATCCCTTCCCGATCAATGCGCCCTGGCATTCGGCTACCACCTAATTGCTCTGATTTCTCTGTTGATTGCCAATCGCTTTTGCCGGATAAGAGCATACCCCGTGCCGGTTCAATTCATTGAGACACCCCCTGCGCGCTAATAGTAGGTTTCCGCCAACACTCGTGCATCTCTCACCATGGCGAGAAAGCGGCCGGCCAACTCACGGATCCGATCTTCCTGGCGAAAGTGCAATGCCTCTTTGGGCAGCAGCTCACCGCCCACTCCAATCGCAGTCGCGCCGGCGAGGATGAAATCGGCTGCCGTCAATTGATTCACACCTCCTGTTGCTATGAGCGGAATCTGCGGCAGAGGCACCTTGAGTGCGCGCACGTATTGAATGCCGCCCACATGTCCGGTGGGAAAGATCTTCACAAAATCGGAGCCGGCCTTCCAGGCTGCGATAACCTCGGTGGGTGTCAACGCTCCAGGAAGAACGACTACATCTTTCTTTCTTGCATAGGCCACGACTTCCGGAATGAATCCTGGGCTGGTTATAAATCTTGCGCCGGCATCGATGCACCGCGCGGCCGTTTCCTCATCCAAAACCGTGCCGGCCCCAACGGCAAGGTCTGCATGGCGCTTCGCCAGGCCGGCAATCACCTCAAGGGCGCCGGGGGTTGTCATGGTGATTTCGACAATCGGAATCCCTGACGAGTAGACCGTCTCGGCGGCGAATTCCGCCAGGTCCCGTGAAGTTACACGCACCGAGGGCAATATTCCAATCTTCCGTATGGTATCGCGAACCTCATCTCGCTTCATTGGTGAGACCTTTCCTTATCGGTAATCGAATATACGTGCGGAATGCGCTGTTTTCAACCGGCATTTCGATCATTGAATCTCCTCGTGCCCAACGACGAGATTCATCTGGCCAGCAAACGTCAAATACGAGCCTACCAATTGGACATAGGCCAGTTGGACGACTCGATAATCGCTCTGAGCGTTGAGGAAGTCCATCAGGGATGCCCCTCCGTGTTCGTACGAAAAGGTAACAGTGTCGCGCACGCGAGTCGCCTGATCGCGGTATTTCTCCTTGTATGGCTTAAGCAAAGCAATGCTGCTTCTCAACTGTTCGTAGGTGGAGTCCACATCATCGAAGACCTGGGCCTTGGCCGCATCCGCAGCGTCCCGGCTGCGATCGATGTCCAGTAACGTGCGTTTCTTCTCTCCCTGATTGTGGTCGAAGACGCGCAGCGGAATGCTTACGCTGAGTCCGAGCGTCTCTTTGTCGTTAGGGTTGTTGAACGACGGATTATAGGTGGCCCACGCGCTGTAGGTTGGATCGGTGGAACCATTTGAGACGGCAAGCTTGTGATTCGTATCCGACTGTTGAATGGTCTCGATGGCTGCCCTGAGATCGGGCCTGTTATCCAGGGCGATCTGGCGATAGTCGTCAAGTGGCTTTACTATTTCGCTCCAGTCGAAGGTCCCGGTCACATCGAATTTGTCCACGGGAGTGCGTTCGTCGATCAACTGCATCAACTGAAACTTTGCGGTGCGAAGGTTTACGGTAGCAGTCTCAATCTCAGCTTCATATTGAACGCGGAGTAATTCGATGCGGTCAAGATCGATCTGAGCAATATCGCCTGCCTTGAAACGCTCACGGCTGATATCGATAATCTTGTCGTAGTATTCGACGTCTGCCTTCGCGAGATCGAGAACGGTCTTTGCTTCCAGAGTTTGTACGAACATGGAGCGAAGCCCGAAGAGCATTGTCCGCTCCAGGTCGTCGTGCTGTGAGGCCGTAATCTGTGTGCCTTCCTTGGCGCTCTCAAGGCGCAGTTCTCGCTTGTGTTGCCTCTCATGCAGGTAAGAGAAATTCCCTTGATACTGGGTTCCGGAGAGTGGCTGCCAGACACCGGAATGACGGGCAAGTTGGGTTCCGTCCGTGGCCGCGGTAAACTGCGGATTGGGCCGCAGGAAGGCCGTGATCTCCTCGGCTTTCATCTCTTCCACGTTAAGTTCGTCGGCCTTCAGCGCCGGATTTGCAGCTTCGAACTTCGCCTTGACCTGCTCCCATGTTAGCGCCTCCTGGGCGCACACGGAACTCGCAGCAAAAACGGCCCCGAGGGTGCAGATCAAAACACTTCGCGCGAATACTTCAATAAGCTTAGCCTTCAAATGCCACCTCCGGTTTCGGCAGCGTATCCCCATCTCTCGCGACCCAGACATAGAGCGTCGGCAGAAGGAAGACGCTCAACACGAGAGCTGCCACGAGTCCCCCCACAATGACAATGGCAAATGGGCGTTGCGAGTCGGAGCCGATGGCGTGAGACATCGCGGCGGGAAGCAATCCCAGGGTGGCCACCAGCATCGTCATCATGATGGGGCGAAGCCGCAAGACGGCGCCTTCGATCGCAGCGCCTTCCGGAGTGTACCCTCGGGCTCGAAGCTGATTGATGTATTCGAGCATGATGACGCCCGTCTGCACCGAGACGCCGAACAGCGCCAGAAAGCCGACACCGGAAGATACGCTGAAGAATGTGTGGGTCACCAGGAGAGCGAGCAAGCCTCCAACGGGAGCCATGGCCACGTTGGCAAGAATCAGCAGAGCCCATTTGAAGGAACGAAACATGGCGTAGAGAATCAGGAAGATGAAAAAGATCGTCAGGGGCAAAATGAAGAGCAGCCTTTTTTCGGCGCGCGTTTCGCTATCGTATTCTCCCGACCATTCGAGGTGATAGCCACGCGGTATCTGCACATTTTTGGCGATCTTGGCGATGGATTCCTTGACCGTGGTGCCCAGATCGCGCCCACGAACCTCAAAGCGGATGGCCACATAGCGGGAACCGTCTTCCCGGTAAATGTCGTAAGCGTCATCGCGAACCTGGGCTTTGGTCACCTGAGCCAGCGAGACCCGCTCTCCCGAGGGAGAGAGCAGCCGGATATTCTGGATGGCCTCCTTGGTATCACGATACTGTTTCTGATAGCGCACGACCACGTTGTAGACTGCCTCTCCCTGCAACACCTGGCTCACAGAGTTACCGCCGACCGCGGTCTGAATTGCATCTTGAACATCGGCTACATTGATGCCGAAGCGCGCAGCCGCCAGACGGTCAACGGTGAGATCGATATTCGGCTGGCCCGTATCGCGTTGAATTCCCAAGTCCTTGACCCCGTCAACGTTTGCCATGACATCTTTGATCTCTTCACCCTTTTCCTCGAGAACGTCCAAGTCTGGCCCGTATAGCTTGGCACACAGTCCGCCTTTCGTGCCGGTCATCGTTTCATCCACGTTGTCCTCAATGGGCTGGGAAAAATTCCAGAAGGCCCCTGGGTGTTTTTCCACTTCGCGATCCATCGCGGCGATCAGTTCCTCTTTGCGCTGATTAAAGATGGGTCGCCATTGGTCCTTGGGTTTCAAGTCGATGAAGTATTCCGTGTTGCCGAATCCTCCCGTGTCGGTTCCATCGTCGGGCGCTCCGGCTTGCGAAACGACCTTGGTGACCTCGGGGAACGAGGCAAATATCTTGCGGTTTTGCTCGGTGAAACGCGTGCCTTCCGTTTCGCCAACGCTGTTCGCCATGGCGCCACGCGCCCAAATGGCGCCTTCGTCCAGGTGGGGCAGGAACTCAGAGCCAATGATGCCGCTAAACGTCAGGAAAATAGCAACGCCCATTGAAGCCAGGCCAACGCCAACGGTGATCCAGCGATTCTTGATCGCCAACTTCACCACACCCCGGTATCGATCCTTCAGAAACTCCATAACCGGGTTGCGCCATTCCTTGACTCCATGCGGGAATAGCAGGGCAGCAAGCACAGGCACAAGGAAAATGGAGAATACAATGGCGCCGAGCAGCGCGAAGGCAACGGTCCAGGCCATGGGGCGGAACAAACGCCCTTCCACACGTTGCAGCGTGAAGATCGGCATATA
>JBEKFD010000058.1:0-21533 GCA_050013495.1 Occallatibacter sp.
CCCGAATCCCCGTGCCCCATCCATTCGCCGGTTCCTTCGGCGGATGGGTGGGAACCCTCCGATCTCCCATCCAGGCAATCCGCCAGCACGTCCCGTCCCAGATCGGTAATGCGGTAGCAAACCGTCCGCCGCACCTCCGCCATCAAGGGCAGCATTCCCCGCAGCACCTCGCCCAGCGGCGCAAGGTAATAATGCGCCATCCACTCCGCCAGGCTGAGCAACTGCTCGCTGAGCAGCGGCTCATCGTCCAGTACAGATTCAAGAAAACGCACCTCAACATCCGGCGGCCTCGGAACGCCCACGGCAGTTACCACGCCGATAAGCTTTTCATTCCGGAAAGGCGCCACCACCCGCGCGCCACGCAGCGGCAGCTGCCCCTCCCCCACCGCGTAGGTGAACACCCGGTCCAGCGGGACGGGCAACGCGACTTCGCAGCAGACGGGCATGATGGGCAAGACTCAGTTTAGGGGACGCAGCTTCCCGCAGCGGATGGTCTGTGAATAATCGATTTTCCCTTGAGCGCAATCCCGGCCCAACGCATTACAATTCATTGCTGATGACACCCAAAGCCGATTCCACCGCTTCTACGCCGCCCATCGTTCCCATCAACGCCGCATCCCACCCCATCACCATGACCATCGACATTGGCGGCTCCGGCCTCAAGGCCATGCTGCTCGATGTCAAAGGCAGGCCCGTCAGCGAACGCCAGCGCGTGGTGACGCCCGCTGTTCCCACGCCCGACGCCGTGCTCACCAGCCTGGACGAGCTGCACAGTCTCATGGGCGAATTCGACCGCGTGTCGGTGGGTTTCCCCGGAGTGGTCAAGCATGGCTGTACTTTCGGCGCCTTCAACCTCCATCCGCTCTGGGCGGGCGGCTTTCCGTTGCAGGCGGAACTGGAAAAGCGCTGGAAGAAGCCTGTCCGCGTGGGCAACGACGCCGACGTCGCCGGCTACGGCGCCATCAAGGGCGACGGCGTGGAACTGGTGCTGACGCTCGGCACCGGCCTGGGCGCGGCCCTGTTCACCAATGGCCACCTTTGTCCTGGACTGGAGCTGGGCCATCATATCTGGCGCAAGAAGGAAATGACCTACGAGGACTACCTCGGCCGCCGCGGACTGGATAAATTCGGCAAGAAGGAATGGAACAAGCTCATCCTGGAAGCCATCAAGTCCACTGAAGCCCTGTTCAACTGGGACCACCTCTACCTCGGCGGCGGCAACACCAAGAAGATCGACTTTGTGCCTCCCAAAAACGTGGAGATCGTCTCCAATGAGAGCGGCCTCCTCGGCGGCGTTTACCTCTGGAAGGACCAGGCATAGAAGGCCGCGGAAAAACTCGCGCCATCGGGCACGCTTGAGAGTCTTGTATCAGAGCACGCTTGAAAGTCTTGTATCAGGGCACGACTTTAAGTCGTGCCGCAAACGGCTGAAAAAGTCGGTGGGCTTTAGCCCCGCGGGATGCTCGTCCGGAAGTTGGTATGGAAGCAGATAGCTTTTGCGGAGGGAGCAGGGGGTTTCAACCCCCTGAAAATGAGCCAGAAAAACGCGGCCTTCAGGCCCGGACCGGCGCCCCGAAGATTAATGGGGCTCCGGCGCATTCTGCCCGGACCGTCCCATCAGCTGCTGCGCAATCATCCGCTCCCGCTTGCCGTCTTCGCTGCGATTGGTTTCCAGGTAGGCCGCGGCCAGTGCCCAGTGAGCTTCCATCCAGTCGGGCTTGGCTTTTATCAGGTCTTCCAACGTCGCCGCGGCCTCGGCGTACTTGCCTTCGATTTCATCCAGCTTTGCCATCTCGAGTCGCGCCATAGGAAACCCCGGCTGTAGCTCCAGCGCAAGTTCCAAAAGCGGGCGCGCGTTCGCCACATCGTGTTCTTCCAGCCGGATTGCCCCCAAGTCGAGATTGGCGTTGAAGTCCCGCGGGTTCTGACGCAATGCCGCCTGGAAGGCATCGCTGGCTTCGACCAAATCTCCCATTGCATAGCGGACCTGTCCGGCCATGGTTGCGAGTCCCGGGATGGAGGGGTCCAGCTTCATCGCTTCGTCCAGATCGATGCGCGCTTTGGACGTTTCGTTCCGGTGCAAAAGATCGGCCCCGGCGATGACATAAGCGCTGGCCGAGTGTGTGGCCTGGGCCACCTTCTCCATGCGCGGAACACCCTCTTTTTCCTTCCCGGATTCGATGAGGCTGAAGGCAAGAACGTATTCCAGATCCATGTTGCTTTCGTTGCCCGCCTCGAGCGGAGTCAGTAAATCCACGACATCGGACAGCTTTCCCAGCTTGACGTACGCATAGCCGAGTTGCACCGCAACGGCCACGTCGTGAGGCATGGCCGCATGGACCGCTTCGAACTGCTCCCGAGCCTGTTCCGCGTCACCCTTTTTGTAATAGGCCATGCCAAGGTTCATACGCACGGCGTTTTTGTCGTGCGCCGCGGCCAGGGCGCGCTGGTCTTCGTCGATGGCCTCGTCCAATTGCCCCGCTGCAGCCAGGGCAGCGCCGAGCCCGATACGCGCCTCCACAATCTCCGGCCGGATAGCCAGAACCTTGCGGTAATTCTCGATAGCCGTTCGATTGTCGCCTTGACGCTGTGCGGCGATTCCGGCGCGCATCAGCGCATCCACATCGCCTGAGGGCGCTTGCCTGGGAGTTTGCCCCACCGCTGCTAGACAACCGAGCGTGAGCAGCAGAAGAAAAACAGACCGCATCGCTACGCAGAATATCAGATCGCGTCCTTTGCCGGAGCGGTTGTGGGCAACCTTGCGGGCGAGGCGGCATGTCGCGGTCGGTGTGATGCTCAACCCCTAGCCGGCGGTTTCAGCCCCAGCTCCCGCATGGCGATTTGCAGGTCCGCCCAGGCTTCCTTTTTCTGCCGCGGATCGCGCAGCAAATACGCCGGGTGATAGGTCACGATCAACTGCATACCGCGGAAGGCGTGAACGCGCCCGCGCAGGCCCGCAAGCGGCTGGCGCGCGCCCAGCAGGTAAGTGGCAGCCGTTGCTCCCAGAGCAACGAGCACTTGCGGTCGCACCACATCGATCTGGCGGAAGAGAAACGGCGTGCAGGTGTTGGCCTCGTCGGGCTCCGGAGTCCGGTTGCCGGGCGGACGGCACTTGACCACATTGGCAATGTAGACCTCTTCGCGCTTGAGGCCCATGGCCGCAATCATGTTATTGAGCAGTTGCCCGGCCTTGCCGACGAAAGGAACGCCCTGCGCGTCTTCGTCAGCGCCTGGGCCTTCGCCGACAAACATCAGCCGCGCGGTGGGCGAGCCGTCGCCGAATACGATTTTATTGCGGCCTTTGTGAAGGGCGCAGCGTGTGCAGTCGCCAATGTCTTCGCGAATGATGTGCAGTGCGAAGGCGCGGTCGGCAGCGGGAACGGCGGCAGTGAGTTCAGGGGACGCGGGAAATGGCTTGCGGGGAGCGATTGTATGGCCCTCCTGGGATGTGAGTCCGCGAACGGATGACGGCTCCAGTGCGTAGTTTTCCACGCTTTCCGCAGAAGGTAGCGGAAAGGATGGGGCACGGGAGACGTGTTGCGAGGCCGCCCCTTCTACCGGCGGTGCAGATTGGGCTTCGAGTCGCTCAAGCAGCGCCGGATCGACCGGTCGGCGATAGAACTCGGTCAGCCCCAGGTCGCGATAGAAGCGGACGCGCGCAAGAAGGGCTTCGCGGGTTGCGGGATCGAACGGCTGCGGCAACTTTTCAACTCCACGGCAAGGGGCTCTACTCCACTATCAGTTGCCGGCGGCCGGCGGAGGGGGCAGCAGCCTGCTCCAGCACTTCGTCCTGGCGCGCTTTTTCGTCTACATGCTCGTCGAGTTCCAACATCATCGAGCGAGGGCGCCGAAGCGTGAGGATTTCGTCGAAAATGCGGTCGGCGAGCTGCCGCTTGGGCATCTGATGCAATTCGATGGAGGTGGTGGGCGTGAGGAATGTAGCGGCGTTAGTGTCGGCTTCGATGCCAATGCCATCGCCGCTGACGGTGTTGACGACAATGGCATCGGCCCCCTTGCGCAGCAGCTTGGCGCGGCCATTCTCCATCCGATTTTCGGTCTCCGCGGCAAATCCTACAATGAGCTGTCCCGGCTGGCGGCGGCGCACCACCTCCGCCAGAATGTCTTCCGTAGGCGCGAGTTCAATCGTGATAGGCCCGGTGCGCTTGAGTTTGTGGTCGGAGACCATCACGGGACGATAGTCGGCGACAGCGGCAGCTTTGATGATGAGGGTACACTCCTCCATGCGCGCAAGCACGGCCTCCCGCATCTGCTCGGCGGTGGTCACCTTCACCAGTTCGCAATGCGCGGGCGGATGCAGCGCCGAGGGCCCGCTGATCAAAATCACCTTTGCCCCGCGGCTTCTCGCGGCATCCGCCAGGGCGTATCCCATTTTGCCGCTGGAGCGGTTGCCGAGAAAGCGCACCGGGTCCAGCGCCTCCCGCGTGCCGCCCGCGGTCACAAGAACGATCTCGCCGGCCAGATCGTGCCGCCGTCCCAGCGCGCTCAGCACCGCGTCGGCAATCGATTCCGGCTCGGCCATGCGTCCCGCGCCCACCATGCCGCAGGCCAGCGATCCGGTGCCGGGCTCGATCACGCGCACGCCTCGCTGGCGCAGGATTTCCAGATTGGCCTGCGTGGCCGGATGCTCCCACATATTCACATTCATTGCCGGAGCCACCAGCACCGGCGCGCGCGTGGCCAGATACATGGTGGTGAGGAAATCGTCAGCCTGGCCGTGGGCAAACTTGGCCAGGATGTTGGCAGTGGCGGGAGCGACAACCAGCGCGTCGGTCCATTGCGCCTCGCCGATGTGTTCAATGCCGTTCTGCTCAGCGGGAGCAGCGTCGGAATCGCCGCCCCAATCTTCCCACAGGCTGGTGATGACTTTATGGCCTGTAAGCGCGGCAAAGGTGAGCGGCTGGATGAATTTGCCCGCCGCCGCCGTCATTACGACGTGCACCTCAAGGGCCTGGCGCTGCAATGAGCGCACCAGTTCCGCCGCCTTGTACGCGGCAATTCCGCCGGAGACGCCGACCGTAACTCTCATGGCTCGATTGTAGCCGGTTTCGAGCCGGGAAGGTTATGAAGGCCTAGCTCACCAAGATGGGGATCGCCGGCCCCTCCACCAGCGGCTTATGCAACTCCGTGGTGGTTTTCACATAAGCAATTTTGCCGGCATTGATCTCGTCCTGTGCAATGCGGCAGACCTTGTTGGACTGGCTGTGGACCAGAGCGTGGGAACCGTTCTGCAACTGGCGAGCCCGGCGCGCGGCCACAAGAACCTTGCGGTAGTTCGAGTCGAACTGGGTCTCAATCGTCATGGCTGTCCTTGTCCTCCCCTTTTTCGTCGTCAAGATCGTCTTCGTTGTCCTCGTCTCTGGGGCTGGCCCCAAAGTCGAGTTGCTGCTGGCCGCCGTTTGACCCGAGAATGCCAAAGGCTTCCAGTACCGGTTTGAGCCGCTCCTGCGAATTCATCTGCAGGCAGGCCGCGGCCACTTCCAACACCCGGCGCGAACGGTAAGCGATCGCTTCGCCATTGCGATAGAAGCGCTCAGCCAGCACAATTGCCTCGAGCTGCGCTACCGCCCGATCCAGGATGTCGTTGACCAGAATATAACTGTACTCGCGATATTTCTCAATCTCCTTGCTCGCTTCCGAGAGCCGGCGATAGAGCTCGGCCTCGTTCACCACCCCCTCGGCGCGGCTGCGATTGCGCAGCCGGGTGCGCAACACCTTGGGGTTGGGAGGCAGAACAAAGATGCTCACGGCCTCCGGCATTTTGCCGCGCACCTGCGCGCCCCCCTGCACGTCGATGTCGAGCAGAAGATCGTGGCCGGCGGCTCGCGCCTCGTCCAGCGACTGCCGCGCCGTGCCGTAGAAGTTGCCGAACACTTCGGCGTACTCGAGAAATATTCCAGCGTCGATCATGCGCTGGAACTCCGCGCGAGAAGTGAAGTTGTACTCGCGCCCGTTCTCCTCGGATCCCCGCGGAGCGCGCGTCGTCCAGGAGATGGCGAAGTCCACGCCACTCACCTGCTTACGCAGCTCGCTTACCAATGTGCTCTTGCCCGAACCTGAAGGCGCCGAAATGATGAAGAGAATTCCTGCCACGATTATTTTCCCTTCAGGGAGCTTCGGTTTGCGGTTTGGCTTTGCCGATCGATTCCATCCACTCTACATTTCACGCCAAGTTCACCCAATTCGCGCGCCAAAGGTTCGATCTGGTCGTCTGCCCTGCCCTGTTCCCTGTTCCCTGATCTCTGTTCCCTGTTCCCTGTTCCCTGCTTTATTCCACGTTCTGAATCTGTTCGCGCGCCTTTTCGATCTCGGCCTTCATGGCCAGTCCCAGTTCCGTCATGCGCGTTCCCTTGCCACCCACGCCGCCCGTCTTTGAAAGCATGGTGTTGGTTTCGCGGTTCATCTCCTGGAGCAGAAAGTCCAGCTTCTTGCCCACTTCGCCGCCCGCGGCAAGCAACTCGCGGAAATGGCCGATGTGCGTGTGCATGCGCGCCAGTTCCTCGGCCACATCGCTGCGCTCCACGATCACGGCGACCTCTTCAAGCAGCCGCTGACGATTGAACTCCGGACCCGTCGCAGCGAGCAGCCGCTGTGTGAGCCGGTCCTGAAAGCGCTGCTCAATCTCCGGCCGCAACTCGGCCACGCCATTGGTCGCTTCGGTGAGCCGGTCGAGCGTGGCGTTCATAATCTCTGCAAGCGCTTCGCCCTCGCGCGCCCGCATGATCTTCAACTCGTGAATCAGTGGCGCAATCTGCCCGCGCACGCTTTCTGCCAGGACAGAAAGATCGTCGTCGCCCCGGTTGTCGCTTTGCAATGCACCGGGGATTTTGAGAATGACATTCAGATCCGGCTCGCCGTTCAGGCTGAAGTCCGCGCGGGCGGCGGAGAATGCATCGATGTAGCCAGCCACAAGCTCGCGGTTGTAACCGGCCCTTGTCTGTGCGCTGCGATCGACGGAGAGCGTCAGATCGACGTGGCCGCGAACCAGCGCTTCCTTGATGGCCTTGCGCAACTCCATCTCCAGCGCATCGAGACCGTTCGGAATGCGCAACTGCACATCGAGAAAACGATGATTCACGCTCTTGATGCTAAGCGTGTAACTCAGCTCATCCTGAATGCGAACCTGCACCCGCGCAAACCCGGTCATCGAATAGATCGGCATTTTTTGCTACTCCTGTAAACCGGCGGAAAGAGCGAGTTGCATTTGTGATGGGTCCTTTTCCAGAGGGTCCGCCCCTTGAGTCTCGGGCATATCCATGAACTGCAATTGGTACAGGCGCTGATAGGTGGGCGATGAAATCAGCAACTCCTCGTGCGAGCCGACCGCGGTGATGCGCCCGTCTTCAAGCACGGCGATGCGATTGGCGCGGCGAATGGTGGAGAGCCGATGCGCAATCACCAGCACCGTGCGTCCCTGCATCAGGTTGGCCAGCGCGGCCTGCACCAGCGATTCGCTTTCCGCATCCAGCGCGGATGTGGCCTCGTCGAGAATCAGAATGGGCGCATCTTTCAGAATGGCGCGGGCAATGGCCATGCGCTGGCGCTCGCCGCCGGAAAGGCGAAATCCTTTTTCGCCGATCACCGTGTCGTATTTCTGAGGCATGCGCACGATAAAATCGTGGGCCAGCGCGTTCTGTGCGGCGCGCACGACTACGGAGGTCTTCACATCCGGCTGACCGTAGGCGATGTTGTTGCGCACAGTGTCGTTGAAGAGCACCGTTTCCTGCGTGACTTGCGCCACCTGGCGGCGCAGCGAGGCAAGCGTGAGATCGCGAATATCCTGGCCGTCGATGAGGATCCGTCCGGAAGTGACATCGAAAAAGCGCGGAATCAGGCTGACCAGCGTTGACTTCCCCGCTCCGCTTGGGCCTACCACGGCCAGCACCTCGCCGGCGCGGACTTCCAAATCCACATTGTGCAGAATCTGATGCTCGCCTTCTTCAGTGGAGTAAGAGAAACCAACGTTCTCGAATTTCACCACCTGCGCGAAGCCCTTGAGCGTGGCCGCGTGATGCCGCTCCTTCACGTCGTCCTTGGTATCGAAGAAACCGAAGATGGAAGACGAAGCGCCCATGGACTGCTGAAAGCTGTTGTAGAAGTAAGCAAACTTGCGCACCGGATCGTAGAGCTTGAAGAGCAGAATGATGAACGCGGCGAAGATGCCCATAGTCATCCGGCCATGCAGGATTTGATCCCGCCCTATAAACAGAAACATGGCAATAGCGATAGCGCCGAGGCTATCCATCAGCGGCGAACTGATTGCCTGGATGCGCACGCTGCGCAGGTTGGCGCGGAACAAGCGGCTGGCGGCTTTCTTGAAACGCAATATCTCCCACAACTCGGTGCTGAACGCCTTGACAATGCGGTTGCCGGTCACGGTTTCGTGCAGAATGTTCTGGATCTCCGCCAGTTTGTCCTGGCCGGTTCTTGTGCGGGTACGAACCTCCCTGCCGATCTTGCGCGCGGAGGTGATGACCACGGGCACAAACAGCAGCAGCGCCCAGCTCAGTTGTCCGCCCAGTTTAATGACGAAGACCAGACCCACAACAAATGTGAAGAACTGCTGCAAGAACTCGCCGATCACCGAACTGAGAGCGAACTGCACCTTGTCCACATCGTTGATGAGCGTGGAAAGAATAGTGCCCGTCGCGTGCTTGTGAAAGAAGCTTGATGACCGGCGCATGGTGGCTTCGTATAAGTGGTTGCGCAGATCGGTAATCATCCCGAAGCCGGCGTAGTTGACCAGATACGTGCCGAGGTAGTCGCAGAGCCCCTTGAGCAACGTGGATACGATCAGGGCAAAGGCCACCACGTCCCACGCGTTATGCAAGTGCATGAAATGGGGAACGACAATCCTCAAGTCGAAGTGCCATTTGCTGTTGCGCAGACCCAGAAGGATGGGGCCTTCGGGCGCGTCCGGTCGCAGAACCTGGTCGAAGATGGGCTGGAAGAGCAGGGTACGAAACGTGTCCAGCACGCCCACCATCGCAAGCAGCACTACTCCGGGCAGCCACTCCAGCGAGAACGGCAGCCCGTAGCGCAAAAGGCGCAGCACATTCTTCATTCCGGCAGGCCCGCCTCGCGGACTTGGGGTCCGGAGCCTAGCCGCGTGGATTGAGTCGAAAACCTCATCCCAGTATTGTATCCGGCTGGCCGCAGCGAATCTCTGGACGGATTCAAGAAAGAACCGTCATGGTCTTGATTCCGTCCTGGCCATTCATTGCCCTGTCCACGGCCGATTCCATTTCGCTCACCGAAATGGAGCCTAGGCACGGATGCCCGTCCACATTGCACTTCTCCAGGTAGCACCCGCAGCAAGAGGGCCGATGATAGACAATTTGATGCTTGATGCCGGGCGGGAACCAGATACCGGGCGGGCTTGCGGCGGAAAACGGAATCACGCACGGAGCTCCCACGCTTGCGGCCAGGTGCATGGGGCCGGAATCCGGCCCAAGAAAAATCCTTGCATGCGCCAGCATAGCCGCAGTCGCGCGCGGGGCGAGGTTCCCGCAAAGGTTGACCCATGGGCTCTTCCATTGCCGGGCCGCGTGCTCGGCAACGCTGAATTCCTCTTTGGCCCCCACCAGCGCCAGGCCGTGCCCCGGATATTTCGCATCGATCCGGCCCAGCAAGGCCTGCCATTTGTCCTGGCCCCAATCTTTTGCGGGCATCTTGGTACCGGGTCCACACACAATCAAAGGACGCCCACCCAATGGGGTCATGGCCGTTTCAGCCTCCTCGCGTTCGGTGTCGGAAAGCACGAGGCCCCAGTTGGCTAAATCCGCTGGATTGGCGTCTCCCAACTCGGCAACCAGGCGGGAAAGGCGTTCCGCTTCACGCTCAAAGAAACCGGTCGTCGCATCGAAGCGGACCTTCATCTCCTGCTCTTCCGCGATGCCAACGATTCGACTGACTCCGGCCATGCGGAAAAACAACCGGTCGCGGCGGATGGCATTCCATGGCCGGATGTGCATCAGGTAGACCACCAGGTCGGGGCGAAATCGGCGAATCTCGCGCGCCAGCCGCATCAACTCCAGCGGGTTGCGCGTGCCCACGGTATATCGCATATACCCATGCACGAGCCCCGAGTTGCCCAGCACCGCGGCCGATGCCGGAGCCTTGGCGTGAACGGGAAAATTCGTCAGCAGCCTGCGCTTGGCATTGGGAAATGCGCGGGCGATAAGGTGAAAACAAGGCAGCGCCACCACCGTATCGCCCAGGCTACCGAGGCGATAGATCAGCACTCTGCGGATGGTTGCGTCAGGCTGCAAGCTGTTTCTCCAAGTCCTGGCTCATCCTTTGGCTCCCTGCCGCGGCATCGCATTGAACTTCGATTTGAAGTCGACACCAATTTTCAATCCCAAAGCACTCCAAACAGCGCGTCGAATTCCTGCGGATTGAAAACTTCCAGCCCCGCCCCCGGATAAAAGGTGACTTCGCCAAATTTTACCTTTCCCGCAACTTCGTAGAGGTCCACGCGCACATAGGCAAATCCTTCGCCAATCTGCCCGGCGTAGCGAAGCATATCTTTAAGCGCAACCGGTGCAGGAATCTCATAGCCCGCTCGCTGATAAAGCAGTTCAAACTGCATCGGGGTCCACGAAGGATCGAAGAAACAGCGGCGATGATTGGTATAGCGGTCCACATCCACCTGGATGGAGAACACCCGTCCGCCGAAAGTGTGGAACTTGTAATCGATTAGGTCATGCCGGCCGCCTTCGACCTCGGAATCCACGAGCGTCTCCACAAGCCAGGGCTCCACAAGCAGGCGCGGCGCAATCTGCGAATACGCCCACTCCTCCGATGCCCGCTCGTGGCGATATTGGAGGAGGCGGCCGAGCCTGCGGCGCATTTCGCCTTCCTTCGCGGGCCGCTCACGCAGAAACACATTGAACCCCGATGCATGATTCGGCTTCACCACGCAGGGATACGGGAGAGCGGCAAAGTCAATCTCCGCCGCGGTGTCGAACGTGGCGAGCGTGGGAATGATGAAATCCTCGCCGAAGCGAGCAGCCATCTGTTGCTTCGCGGTGATCTTGTCAACCAGGCAAGGAATTCTCGGATCGCGATCGTAGAGTTTTCGATAAGCGATCTTCTCGCTGAAAGTGGCCGGATGCTGGAGATTCGGAAGCTTCCTGTGATTCCTTAAGTGGTCAAGCGCAACATGCGCCTTGGCGGGAAGGGCATCTCGGAAGACCGCCCAGACCGGCTTGAGCAAGCGCTTGAGCGGGTTGTTCAGAGGACCTCCGCCATCTTCCTTGCCGCTTCAAGCTTCAACGTTTCAGCGTTCAATTCTTTCCTCATCCCGCACTTCCTCGTCCAGGTCGTAGGTATCCGATGCATCGAGCTCACCGTAATCTAACCGGTAGTCTAATACCACCTCAGCCGGATTCCCGCGGGCAACCGTCATGGGGGGCATATTCGAACTCACCACGCTGTTGGCTCCGATCACCGCGCCCCGGCCAATGGTGACGCCCGGCAACACCACCGTGTTGGTTCCCAACCACACATCGTCTTCAATCACAATCGGCGCACTCGGTCCTTCCGTGTTCAGCCGGCGCTCCACATTGGGAAAACTCAGATCGTGTCCGTTGGCGTCAATAATCTGACAGTTGCCTGCAATCAGGCAGCGCTTGCCAATGGTGATGGACCGCTGCGCATGAATGCAGGAGCCGGCAATGCGCGTCTGCTCGCCGATCCTGATCTCGGCGCCGGGCCGGTCGGCGAACAGCTTCACCGGCGCCTGAATGTTCAAGTGGTAGCCCTTGTTTCTGGAGGTCAGAATCACGCCGTCGCCCAGATAGAGCTTGCTTCCCTTGCGAATATCGATCAGCGGGCGGCCAAGGATGACTACCTTGCCCTCAATGAGCACGTTGTGTTGCCAGGAGAGCCACAGGCTCCGCAGCTTGCCCCAAAGACGCATCGAGAGTCTTCCCGGATCGTCCTGAAGCACGCGAGAGAGTTTTCCGGGCATAAAGTCCTTCCCTGGTCGGTTGGAATTACCTTACTGCACGGAGAAGACAATTGGAAGGTGGTCGCACGAGGGATGGAATTGATCGATGAGGGAGCTCTTCGAAAGCTCGCTAGTACGCTTTCAGGTCCACAATCGCCTTTAGGATAGTCTCCGGCTGCGGCAGAATCGCATCCTCAAGCAGCGGCTGATAGGCCACGAACGTATCCATGGAACCGATGCGGCGCACGGGAGCATCAAGATGTTCAAAAAGCTCATCGGCAATGCGCGCGGCAATCTCCGCCCCGTAGCCCCAGCTGATCATGTCCTCGTGGGCCACAATCACGCGGCTTGTCTTGCGGACGGATGCGGCGATAGCCTCCCAGTCATAAGGGCTCAGGGTACGCAGATCGAGAATCTCCACGTCGATTCCCTGCTGCTGAGCTTTCTGCGCGGCCTGCATGGCGCGCGGCACAATCGCGCCGTAGGTCACCAGCGTGATGTTCGTTCCTGGGCGCACGATCTTCGCCTTGCCGAATGGAATTGCAAATTCAGGACCAGGGTAAGGAGCGCGCCCGTGAGTTTCGCGATACAGGCGCTTGTGCTCCAGAAACAAGACCGGGTCGTCGCAGCGAATGGCTGTGCGCAGCAGGCCATTGGCGTCGAGCGCGTTCGAGGGAAACACCACCCGCAGGCCCGGGATGTGCGTGAAGATGCTCTCGCCGGATTGCGAATGATAGATGGCTCCGCCGGTAAGATAGCCGCCGATGGGCACGCGGATCACAGCCGGCGAAGCCCACGCGCCGTTGGAGCGCCAGCGCATCAACGCAAGCTCGTTGTGGATTTGATGCATGGCCGGCCAGATGTAATCGAAGAACTGAATCTCAACCACCGGCTTCATGCCGCGAACCGCATAGCCCACCGCGCGGCCCACAATGTTGGCCTCCGCCAGCGGAGAATTGAAGACGCGCTCCGAGCCAAGCTCGCTTTGCAGGCCTGCGGTCAGCTTGAAAACCCCGCCCTTGCCCTTCACTTCGGCCAGCGCCTCTTCGCGGCTGGCGTCCGCCACGTCTTCGCCGTAGAGCACGATGCGCGGATCGCGGCGCATCTCGTCGTGCAGGCATGCATTGATCAGGTCAGCCATGGTGCGCGGCGCGCTGCCCTTTTCGCCGCCGGTCTTGCCGCCCCCCGCGGAACCGGGTGCTTCGGCGTGTTCCGAAGCAAAGAGCGAACTCGTGGGGTCAATATCCTCTGAATAAACGTGCGTCGAAATCCCTTCAACCTTGGGCAGGGGAGCTTCCAGCGCGCGCTCTGCCGCCTCTTCAGCCTCTTTGTCGAGTTGATGCTCCAGCGCGTTGATCTCGTCGTCGGTCAGAATCCCTTCGCGCAGAAGGCGCATCTGCAGTTTGGCCAGCGGATCTCGCATGGCATCCGCTTCACGCTCGGCGGATGAGCGGTAGAGCTTGTCGTCGTCGGAGAGCGAGTGGGAATAGGGCCGCACCACGTGGCCATGAACAAAAGCGGGGCCGTGTCCCGCACGGCAGTAGGCCACTGCCTCCTGAAAAGCCCGCAGGCATGCCTCCGCGTCTGTGCCGTCCACCTCGGCGAAGTGGAAGTTGGGAAAGTTGGCCACCAAACGTGAAATGTTGCCGCCCGGGGTATTCACCTCTACCGGCACGCTGATGGCGTAGCCGTTGTCCTCCACGCAGAACACCACCGGCAACTTCTTGTTGGAAGCAGTATTGAGCGCCTCCCAGAATTCTCCCTGCGAAGTCGAGCCTTCGCCTAGCGACGTAAATACCACCTCGTCGCCGTGGAACTCGACATCGTGGAAAGCGCGGTAGTCGCCGGCGACCTTCTCCGCGGCCTCCGGATGACGGCTGAAGTAACGCCCGGCCTCGGCGCAACCGACCGCATGAAGCAACTGTGTGGTGGTTGAAGAGGAAGTACTGACAATGTGCAGCGGCTTGCTGCTCCAATGCGTCGGCATCTGGCGTCCGCCGCTGGCCGGGTCGGTCGCCGCGCCCACGGCCTGCAGCAGCATTGCAGTCGGGGTCACGCCCAGCGCCAGGCACAGGGCGCGGTCGCGGTAGTAGGGGAACACCCAGTCGTAGCCGGGGCGCAAGGCCAGACCTGCGCCTACTTGCAGAGCCTCATGGCCGGCGCCCGAAATCTGAAAGAAGATTTTCTGCTGGCGTTTGAGAAGGATTTCCCGATCGTCTACCCGGCGAGAGAGATACATAAGCCGATAGATTTGAATCATTTGCTCGGGTCTGAGGGCTCCCTGCTCCGGGCTCAGACTCGCCGCGCCAACATCCGAATTGGGCACGCGAGTACTGGAAAGCGCCACTTCCATTCCCGTCCCTCCCAAAAATCCATTTCCTACCACACGCCAGCATGATTGTAGCAACCTCGGGCGGGATCGAACAGGTGCAAACCCACGCTGCGGTACTCCACCGGAAACCAACCTCACCGGCTAATTGTGCACTGGCTGAAAGGGTGACTGGAACGCCGGCGTTCCGCGCACCGAGGTGCACATCTTGTCCTTTACGTCGTGCGCCAGTTTCTCAATTTGAGCCACTTTGCGAAGCTGATCCGGACTGAGGGAGCCAGGATTGGTTTGGGCGATTTCGGCATTCAGCTCATTCACCAGCCGGAGCAACTTGTTGGCATCGGAAACCATGGCCTTCTGGCGGTCAGAGTTAAGAGCGCGCAGAAGCCTCCAATTCTGCTCGGGAGGGGCGCCTGTGAGGCTGCCGTAGTCGCCCACCGGCTGCCCGATCGGCTGGCGAATCATCGTGCTGTGGCCTTGCGAAGAGGTGGTTTGCGCGCGGCATGGCAGCGCTGCCAGCAACGCGAGAATCGTTACAACGCATATCAGCCGAAAGAGCCGCCAATCTTCCAGGAGGTATTCGGATTTTAATGCCGGATTAACCATGATTTCTGATCCTGTATCCGCTCCGGGGTCCGATCTCTTCAATTGAGAATGAAGGCAAAGCTCTTCATCTCAGTCATGCCAAGTGGCAGTTTCCTGGAACCGGACAATGAGCGTGGTCGTGCGTCAAACGGAATCCTTTCAGTTCGATCCCTCGGCAACCTTCATCTGTTCCTTCACGTTATGAGCCAGCTTTTCAATCTGATCGGCCTTGCGAATCACGTTGAGAGACAGCGTGTCTTTTGTGGTCTTATCCACCTCGGCCTTCAAATCTTTGGCCAGCTTCAGCAGTCTTGCGCTTTCGTCGACAATCTGCTTCTTCCGTTCAGTGCTCGCGGCGTCGAGGTTCTGCGTTCCGCTCTGCGCGGACGAAACCTGTGGTGGCGACTGTGTCGAAGCCAGGCCGGGTCCCGGATCGTGCGTGGTCGCACTAGCGCTTGCCGGCTGCTGGCCGCTCTGCGGGGCCTGCTGAGCTCCGGTATGGACCGTCCCAGCCAGTACAGCCGCCACCCCGAGTGCAGCGGCATACGCGAGCCGCTGCCGCCATGAGCATTCAATTGGCGCGCCTGAACGATTGTGATTCTTCGTCCATTTCACTGGGAACCTCCCGAGTTGCGAACGATGCTGCTCGACTCACGATGCCTGTAAAGCGCTGTCGGGCACTCTTGCCGGCTTTCCACCGTGGATTTCCCTGCGCACAGTCTAGTCTAGAAATGGGGGTTTGGGATGTATCCTTTTTTGCTGGCTGCAAGAACCGGCTTGTTTGCCGAAGGCCGGTTCCTCGGCAAGGTGCTGGACGAGTGGATTGGCGACACCCAGGAGTTTATTCGCAACAAGCTGCCCCATTTGCTGGTGGTAGCGCTTATCGCCTTTGTTCTCATTCGCTTGCTTCGGCTGGTGACTTCGCGAATGATGCGCATCGCCGAGCAGCATGCCGCCGGGAAGACCCGCAGTTCCCAGGTCAAGACGCTGGTGGGGGTGATTCGCACCACTGGGTACGCCATCATCAGCGCTATTGCCGGTATGCAAATTCTGGCGGCAATGGGGGTGAACCTGGCGCCGCTGCTTGCTTCAGCCGGCGTGGCGGGCGTAGCCATTGGCCTGGCGGCGCAGAGCATCGTGAAAGACGTGCTGAACGGGATCATCATCCTGATCGAAGACCAGTTCGATGTGGGAGACACTGTAAGGCTGGCTGGCCTGGCTGGGACTGTCGAGGCGATGACGCTGCGCAAAACTACTGTTCGCGACGGAGACGGGACCCTCTACGTCATCCCCAACTCGCAAATCACCACCGTTGCCAACCTGAGCATCGGCTACTCCGTTGCGACCGTGAATGTGAGCGTGGATTTCTCGGCGAATCCCGACAAGGTGCTGGATATTCTGAGAACCATTGCGACGGACGTGCGCTCGAGCGATGCGTTCAAGGACGTCTTCCTGGCCGATCCGCAGATTCTGGGCGTGGATTCGATGAAAGGCTCGCAGCTCATCTTCCCGGTCGTCTTCAAAACCAAAGCTACGCAGCAGTATGCACCGATGCGCGAGTTCCAGCGCCGGGTTCGCCTCGCCCTTGAAGAGCACCATCTGCTGCCCGGCGATCCCAACCGCGTGTTCAGCGCATTTTCGGAAAACAAAGCCGCGCCGCCCGTGCACCAAGCCGAGGAGCACGCGTCCGCACCGGATCCCACTATGCTTAAGCCGCAGGATGTGAACCCGTTCAAAAGCGACTAGCGCTCCAGCGCTTCCAACAGCACTTCGGGATCGGTAATGGGCGGCAGGCACGTGCGGGCAGTGCAAACTAAAGCCCATGCCTGCGCTCCCTCGGGCTGAGGAACATGCGGCAGCACTTCTGCGAGCGCTTCGGGAAGGCTTTCGGTAGCCAGAGTGTGCGGAGAGATGCGCATCACCGTTTTGTTCACTGCGAAGCGCGCCACGGCGGTGGCCTCAAGGCGGAATGCCTCAGTGCCGGAACCGACGACGATCACCTGCACTGGGTCAAGCAGCAGGCGCTCCAGCGCCAGTCCGTAGCTGCCCGCATAAAGACCGAAATGCTCCACGACTCCGGCGAAGGAGGCGAGGGTGTCTTCGGCAATCTCGCGGTACTCCTGGCGGGCGCCGAGGGCCTCCAAACGCAGTAATGCCGAGGCCGCGGTGGGGTTTCCGGCGGGGGTGGGCGAGTCTTGCAGGGGCTTGCGGCGCGCGCTCAATACGCCCAGCGGCGCCTGACCATTCTGCAGCGCGGCCGTGTCGTAGAACGCGCCGGCAGTGCGGTCGTAAAAGCGATCGATCATGGCGTCGGCCAGCTTCATGGCGACGCGATAGAAGTTCATGTGGCCGCTGGCCAGCCAGGCGTCGACGGCGGCGTGAATGGTGAATGCGTAGTCGTCGAGCGTGCCGGGAACCTTGTCCGCTGCTACGCCCTCGCCATATGCGATCACATGAAACAACGTCTGGTCGCCGTCCCAGGCCTCGTCGAGCAGCCGGTTCATGGTGCGCAGGGCAAACGCCTGCACGCCTTCCAGGCGCAACACCCGTGCCGTCTCCAGGTAGGCCGTCACCGCCATCGCATTCCAGCCGGTATAGAGCGTGCGGTCGATGAACGGGGTGGGCCGCTGGGCGCGCGCCGCGAGCAGCTTGGCTTTGGCCGAATCGCGCAGCTTGCGCAGCGCCTCGAGATCGTCGCCGTTTGCGCGGTCTTCGAGCTTCACCTTCACATGAAGCACATTCTTGGCCGGGTTGTGGTGCATGTCGCCCAACTCGCCGATGTCCCAATGGGCAGTGGCGAATTCCAGTTCGGCTGGATCGAGCACGGCGCGTGCTTCGTCCAGCGTCCAGGTAAAGTAGTCACCGTCGTCGTCGAGGTTGATGTCGGCGTCCTGCGAAGCGTAAAAGCCGCCGCGCTCGCGGTCGGTCATGGTGGCGTCGAGCCAGTTGACGATCCGCCGGGCCGTCTCCAGGAAATCCTGGCGGACAAAGCTCTGAAAGCCATGCACGTAATTGCGCAGCAGTTCGGTGTTGTCGTAGAGCATCTTCTCGAAGTGCGGCACCACCCAGCGCTCGTCCACACTGTAGCGGTGGAAGCCGCCAGCGAGATGGTCGCAGACGCCGCCGCTCGCCATTTTTTCCAGAGTCACCGCAAAGGCCACGGCAGCCTCGCCGTTGTCGCGATTCATGGCCACTTCCAGCAGCAGGTCGAGAGCCGAAGGGTGAGGAAACTTGGGCTGAGAACCGAAGCCGCCGTTGCGCGGATCGAATTGCTTCAGGGCCGATGCGGCGATTTTGTCCACCAGGCCCAAAGTGAGCTCGCCATTGCGGCCGGAAAAGCTTTCATTCTGCTCAATGGCGGCCATTACGCTTGCGGCCGATTCCAGGGCCTCGTCGCGGCGCTCGCGCCATGCCTGGGCCATGGTGAGTAGAACACGGCCAAAGCCGGGGCGGCCATAACGGTCACTGACGGGAAAGTAAGTGCCGCCGAAGTAGGGCCGGCCATCAGGGGTCAGAATCGCCGTCAGCGGCCATCCGCCCTGGCCGCTGATGGCGGAAACTGCAGCCTGGTAGCGCGCGTCAACGTCTGGCCGCTCGTCTCGATCCACTTTGATGGCAACAAAATTCTGGTTAATCAGCGAGGCTATTTCGGGGTTCTCGTAGGACTCGCGATCCATGACATGGCACCAGTGGCACCAAACCGCGCCGATGTCCAGCAGGATGGGCTTGTCTTCAGCCAGGGCCAGGGCAAACGCTGCCTCGCCCCATGCGTGCCATTGCACCGGCTGATGCCGGGCCGAGCGCAAATAAGAGGAGGCAGCCTGTGCAAGCGAGTTGGCGTCAGCGGGCATGGATGCGTCGTCCGGATGCATGGCCTGAGAATACATGGGTCAAGGTCATGACTGCCAGCTATCGAGCCTCCAGACTCCAACTGCTAAACTCTCCTGATTTGGATGACCTGAAAAGGCGGGGCGGAAGTTGAAATTTTCGATTGCGTGACAGGCAACACAAATCGTCATTGAGTCATCAAAACTGTTCAACGCTTCCCTGCATCGAGGTTTCTTCGACAATTACATATTTCGGTCCACTTTATGGTTGAATCCATCGAGCAGCGGCTTGATGCGCCTGGTGTTGAAGCATGTCGAGAATTGCGATTACGAGTTTGGGAGAGGGCCCAATGCAAGACAATATCGCTCTGCCCGACGGCTCGGGAGCGGGGTGCGACGCAGCGCAAATCCAGGCGATGAGCGAACTGGTGAGCGCCTTCGACTGGTCATCAACCCCATTGGGGCCTGCCGCGGCGTGGCCCGACAGCCTTAAGGCTGTGGTGCGCATTGTGCTCACCTCCGGCTTCCCAATGTGGATGGCCTGGGGCCCCGAGCTGACCATGCTCTATAACGACGCCTACGCCAGAACCACGCTGGGCAAGAAGCATCCATGGGCCCTGGGCCGCCCAGCATACGAAGTGTGGCATGAGATCTGGAAGGATATTGGCCCGCTGATTGAGCGGGTGATGGAATCCGGGGAGGCTTGCTGGGAAGAAGTTCTGCAGTTGATTCTCGAGCGCAACGGATATCCCGAGGAGACTTATCACACCTTTTCGTACAGTCCTCTCGCGGGCCCGGTTGGCAACGTTGCCGGAATGCTCTGCGTGGTGATTGAAGACACGGTCCGGGTAATCGGCGAACGGCAGTTGTCGGCACTGAGCACCCTGGCGGCGGCGCTGGCGGGAACGATTACGGAACAGGATGTGTTTGGAGCCATCGAGCACGGTGTGGCGGGGCAGAAGGATATGCCGTGCACGCTGACTTACCTGTTCGATGACGATGGGAAACAGCTAAGACTGGTTTCGAAGACTGGATTCGAGGCCGACCATCCGGCCGCGTGTCTCATCATCGGCGCGGACTCGAACGTAGCACCCTGGCCGATTCAATCTTTGCTGGCGGCAAACCGCGCCATCACGGTGGAGGATTTGTCCGCGGATTTCCCCGATCTGCCCTCCGGCTGCTGGGATAAGCCACCGGCTCGCGCGCGACTGGTTCCTATTACACGCCAGGGGCAGGAGAAGCCGGTTGGCGTCTTCATTGCCGCGCTGAACCCTTATCGCCAACTCGATGCAACTTACAGCGGCTTTCTCGACCTGGTGGCCGGCCAGATTGCAGCCAGCATTACCAACGCCAAGGCGTATGAAGAAGAAAGACGGCGCGCCGAAAGCCTGGCCGAGTTGGACCGCGCCAAGACTGCATTCTTCTCGAATGTGAGCCACGAGCTACGCACTCCGCTCACGCTGATCCTAGGCCCCGTTGAGGATGCAATCACCAGCGGAACGCCCCCTTCGAGCGGGGCCCTGGAGATGCTGCACCGCAATGCCCTGCGCCTGCTGAAACTGGTGAATGGACTTCTCGATTTTGTTCGCATCGAAGTGGGGAGGCTGCGGGCGACCTACGAAGCTACAGATCTGTCGTTGCTTACGGCGCAGCTTGCCAGCGTATTTCGTTCCGCGGTGGAGCGAGCTCACCTGAAACTTCAAGTGGATTGCCCTCCTCTGCCCGAACCGGTGTATGTCGACCGGGAGATGTGGGAAAAGATAGTTCTCAACCTGCTTTCGAATGCGCTGAAATCCACTTTCGAGGGGGAAATCCGGGTGACGGTTCGCTCCACCGGCACGCAAGCTGAGCTCAAGGTTACCGACACCGGTACCGGTATTTCGGAGAGCGATCTGCCGCACCTGTTCCAGCGCTTCAGGCGCATCGACGGCGCCCGGCGGCGCAGCCATGAGGGCAGCGGAATCGGCCTGGCCCTGGTGCAGGAACTGGTGGAAATGCATGGTGGTTCGATCGCCGTGGAAAGTGCGTTGGGCAAAGGAACCACTTTCACAATCGCGCTTCCGTTTGGGCAACAGCACCTATCGCATGGGCGTGTTGTCTCGGAAGGAGAAAATCCCATCGCGCTGCAAGGATCTGCGGGGGCATACGTTCAGGAAGCGATGGGTTGGCTGCCGGGGCGGGACCGGCTCAGGCGGGAAGTTACCCGCGGCGCGACCGGCGACGGTGTGCAAATAACTGCTCCGGCTTATCCGTCTGAAAGCAAGCCAGAGATTCTGCTGGTGGATGACAACGCCGACATGCGGGAATATGTTATCGGCCTTTTGGGCTGGCGATTCAATGTGGTTCCGGCAGAGAATGGGAGGCAGGCGCTTGAGTTGGCGGCGCTCCACGCTCCTGACCTGGTGCTTACCGATGTCATGATGCCGGGGATGGACGGTTTTGGCCTTTTGGCGCGGTTTCGGGAGAATCCGGCAACGCGTTCGATTCCGGTGATCGTGCTTTCGGCGCGTGCCGGAGAAGAGGCACGCATTGAGGGCATGGAGGCGGGCGCGGATGACTATGTGACCAAGCCTTTCACTGCCCGGGAACTTGTAGCTCGCGTTGAATCGCAGCTGAAGTTAGCGCGAGTTAGAAAAGAAGCAATGGAACAGGAGGCCGCACTAACACGCGAGATATACCAGACAAAGCAGTTTGCATGGGAGGCGTTGGAACATATCCCAGAGGTGTTCTATACCTTTGATGGCGACTATAACATCACTTACTTCAATGCATCGGGAGCGAAGATTGCCGAGCGCTTGGGTGATCGGGTTCTCGGACAAAA
>JBEKFD010000059.1:0-21408 GCA_050013495.1 Occallatibacter sp.
TGGGCTTATGGGCACTCGGCCTTCGCACTGGGCACGGGCGCGGTGCTGATGCAGTTCATGGTGCAGGGAGCGTGGGGCGTGGTTCCGGCCTATCTTACGGAGCTCTCGCCGGCTCCGGTTCGCGCAACGGCGCCGGGACTTGCGTACCAGCTTGGCGGCCTGGTGACCTCATGGAATGGGAAAGGCCAGGCGCTGGCAGCGGAGCGATGGAGCAATTATCCGGCGGTTCTTGCGGTGACTGTGATTGTGGTGGCGCTGTCGCTGGCGGGGTTGGCGCTGCTGGGGCGCGAGGCGCGCGGGCAGGATATGACGGCGGTTTGATGCGGGTTGAAAATTGCGCGTTTTGGCGTAGTCTTGAATGAGGGAGTACGAGCCATGGCGAATTTAGATTGGTCTCAATGCGACGCTGTCGAAAGCGTTCCCGGCAAGGTGAGCGGGGCTTGGGTTTTCAAGGGAACCCGCATGCCGGTGCAAACGGTATTTGCCAATCTTGAGGCCGGAATGTCGGTCCAGGAGATCACGGAAGTGTTCGACGTGAAGGCTGAGGAGATTGAGGCCGTAGTGCATTTCGTTACGGAGAGCCTTGAGAAAGAGCCGGCGTTCGGCTAATGAAGATTCTGTTCGATAACGGCGCCCCGAAACCAATTGCACGAAGCCTCGCAGGCCATGTGGTCACGTTTGCACGGCAGATTGGCTGGCATGAATTGGAGAACGGTGAGCTGATTCAGAAGGCGGAGGATGCTGGCTTCGAGATACTTCTCAGTACCGACAAGAATATCCGATACCAGCAAAACCTCTCAAGGCGCCAGATTGCATTGGTGGTTCTCGGCAATTCCCAATGGCCGATGGTCAGGCTGCATCTCGACAGAGTCATCGCCGCCGTGGATGCCTGCAAGCCGGGTGCTTATATCGAAGTGGAGATTCCGTTCGGGAAACGTCCAAGTCATTGATTGGCCAGAGTACTCCTCTCATCGAGCCACTGACCCCTCCCACTTAACGCACGCAGGATCAATTGGCCTTCTCACGAAAGGCGGCCGCGTCACTCTACCACCTTTGCGGCCTACCTCTAGAACCTTCCGGCAAATTAGAATTGAAGTCCATGACTGCGGAGCCCAAAGACAGCGTTGCGATTGTTGCCATTGGCCGCAATGAGGGCGAGCGCCTGAAAAGCTGCCTGCGCGCGGCGGTTGGAGGCGCGCACACTGTGGTCTACGTGGATTCGGGTTCGACAGACGGGAGCGCGAACTTTGCGCGAGCGGTGGGCTGCCAGGCAGTGGAACTCGATCTCGATTTGCCTTACAGTGCGGCGCGGGCGCGGAACGAGGGCTTTGCCCGCGCAGTAAAGATCGATCCCGATGCGGCGTTTGTGCAGTTTGTGGACGGAGACTGCGCGCTTGTGGATGGCTGGCTCGAACGCGGCGTTGCGGCGCTGAACGAGAGACCCGATGTGGGCGTGGTGTGGGGGCATGTGCGCGAGATGCATCCGGAAGCGTCGGTCTATAACCGGCTTCTCGATCTTGAATGGAGACAGAAGCCGGGCGAAGTGAACGCGTGCGGCGGCATCTTCATGGTGAGGCCCGCGGTGTTCAACGCAGTGGGCGGTTTTCGGCGCGATGTGATTGCAGGTGAGGACAACGAATTTTGCGTGCGCGTACGCCAGATGGGACGCAAGATTCTGCTGCTCGATGCGCCGATGGTCTGGCACGACGCGGCTATGTTTCGGTTTGCAGAATGGTGGCGCCGCGCGCGCCGCACCGGGCACGCGTATGCGCAAGTTGCGGCCATGCACGGGAGCAGCGACGAACGCTATTTCATGCGCGAGTGCCGCGGGATCTGGATCTGGGGCCTGGCGATTCCGGCGACTGCGCTGATACTTGGCCCGTTCACGCGGGGTATTTCGCTGATGCTGTTTTTTCTTTATGGGCCGCAGTTTGGATGGATTCTGCGCAATGCAAGGAGGCGCGGCTGGCCGTTGGGCGATGCGGCGGTCTACGCGTTCTTCACCGTGCTCACCAAGTTTCCCGCACTTGAGGGGATGCTTGCTTTCTATTGGCGTCGCTGGCGCGGCCAGGAGCTCACAATCATGGAGCACAAGGAAAGTTGATGAGCGAATTGGCGCCCAGCCCCGGGAAGCGATCCGACGATTCGACGTCCTCACGCCCGTGGAGCAAGGGAGCGAAGCGGCGCGTGGCGCTGCTGGGTGCGGGCTATATTGCCGACTGGCACGCGTTGGCGTTGCAGTCTGTTGCAGGCGTGGAACTGGTCGCAGTGTGCGATCGCGTTCAAGCGAAGGCGCACGCCTTGGCACGAAAGTTTGGCGTGGCCGGCGTGTATGAGTCGCTGGATGCGATGCTGGACACGGAGAAAGTAAAACCTGGCGGTCTGAATGCGGTGCACATTCTCACTCCGCCGGATCGTCATTTCGATGCGGCGCGCGCGGCGCTCGAGGCGGGCGTGCATGTGTTTCTGGAAAAGCCGATGTGCGCCGCCGCGGACGATTGCGATGCACTGGTTCGGCTTGCCGAGGAGCGGGGATTGCGCCTTGGCGTGGCGCACAATTTTCTGTTTGCGGAGAATTACGAGCAATTGCGGCGGGATGTGAAGAGCGGCGTGCTTGGATTGATCGACGACGTTGCGATCACCTGGCACCGTCCCCTGCCGCAGGCCGTGCATGGGCCCTTCGATGCGTGGATGCTGCGCGATCCGCGCAACATTCTCATCGAAGTCGGGTCGCATTCGCTGGCACACCTGTTGGACCTTGTGGGTGAGCCGGAAGAGTTCGCGGTGCAGCCTTCGAACGCGGCGGAACTGCCGACGGGCGTCAAGTTTTATCGCCGCTGGCTGGTGAATGCGCTGCGCGGACGGACGGCAGTGGAACTGCGCTTCTCGTTTGTCCCCGGCTTTTCAGAATACACGATTCACGTGCGCGGCTCGCTGGCCAGCGCAACGGTGGATTTTGAGCGCAACACGTACACGCTGGACGAGCATCGAGCGAGCGGTCCTGATTTTGAGAATTATGGAATTGTTGCCGGCCGTGCGAAGAACTTGAAGCGCCAGGCGCGGCACACGCTTGCGGCGTACATCAAGGCAAAGCTGAAGGTGGGTGAGCGCGGCAACCCGTATGGCGCAAGCATTGCGCGGGCCATGGATGCGTTCTACGGCCCCTCTCCTTTGGACGCGCGTGTAGATGGGCGCTTGGGAGCGCGCGTGATTCGGCTGTGCGAAAAGCTGGGCGTGCTGGCCAAGCTTCCCGAGTCAAAGAATGCAGCCGAGCCATGCGCAGTTTCATCCGCATCCGCGCCGCGCATTTTGGTGCTCGGTGGAACTGGCTTCATCGGCAAGGAGCTTCTGCGGCAGTTGATGGACGCAGGACACGGTGTGCGGGTACTTGTACGCAGCGTGACGGCGGTTCCGCGCGCGTTGCGCGATTCACAAAGGCTTGAGTGCGTGGGCGGAGATATTGCGAACAAGGCCGACTTGCTGGGCGCGATGAAAGGAATCGAGACGGTCTTCCACCTGGCGCGCGCCAGTGTGAAAACCTGGGCCGACTATCAGGAACTGGAGATTGAAGCGACACGGCGCGTGGGAGAATGCGCGCTCGATTGCGGCGTGAAGAGACTGGTGTATACGGGGACGATCGACTCGTATTACTGCGGCGCAGGGGCGGGAACAATTACGGAAGAGACGCCGCTTGACACGCGCATTGAGCGGCGGAATTTGTATGCGCGTGCCAAGGCGGCGTCGGAAGAGATTTTGATGTGGATGCATCGCGAACAGAGGCTGCCGGTGGTGATTGTGCGGCCGGGGATCGTGATCGGGCGCGGAGGAAGCCCGTTCCACTGGGGTGTGGGCATGTGGTGGAACGATGCGGTCTGCCAGACGTGGGGCGATGGTAATAATAAGCTGGCGCTGGTGCTGGTGGAAGACATTGCCGCCGGGCTGATTGCGGCGATGGAGACGCCGGCGATTGAGGGGCGGTCGTTCAATTTGGTTGGAGACCCGCAGCTGACGGCGCAGGAATATCTGGATGCGCTTGACCGGGCGGGCGGGATGAAGATTCGGCGCCACGCTACGACGATTACGCGGTTCTATTTGATGGACATGATGAAGTGGCTAGTCAAGGTGGCTGTGCGTCATCCGGAGCGGCGGATGCCCTCGTATCGCGATTGGGAGAGCCGGACGGGGCGCGCTGTTTTCGATTGCTCGGCGGCGAAGAACACGCTGGGATGGAAGCCGGTGAGCGATCGAGACGAGCTGGTGCGGCGAGGCATCAAGGAACCGTTCGATGAGTTTTTCGGTTAGAGCTTTTCATGAGTGGCCGCGAAGCTCGTAGAAGATGGGAAAAGATGAATTCAGCCGGTTAGCCCCGCTTCGCGGGATAGCGAGTTGGCAGGTTGGCAGCGAAATTGGCCGGTGAAGGTTTCATCCTCCGCGGGGGTCAGCGAAGCTGGTGGACGACCGTTACAAAGCCATCTTTACCAGGGACGCGGCGGGCTGATGCGGCCGCCCTGGGTTTCTTTCCAGGCCTGGCGCATGAGCGATAGAAACAGCTTTGCTTCTTCGCCACGCTGGCGGCGCTCTGGATTGCTGCTGTTGCGATTGCGCAGCCAGCGCAGCGTGTGCATGGTGTCTTCAAGCGCGCGAAAGCCCCACACGCGAATGCCGTGATGCTTGCGGAAATAGAGCAAGGTGGCGCGCATCCGCCAGAGAACTACCTCGGATTCACCTTCGGAGAGTTTAAGAGTGGTCAGTTGCCGGCTGGACTCTCCGCCGATATGAGTGACCACGACATCAGGCCAATAAATCACGCGAAAGCCCTTGGCTTTGACGCGGCGGCAGAGATCGACTTCTTCGCAGTAGAGAAAGAAGCGCGGATCGAAGAGCCCGGTTTTCACCAGTGCTTCGCGGCGCATGATGGAGAATGCGCCTGGAACCCAATCGACTTCAGCCTGGAAATCGGGACTGGCCCAGGTGCGATCGAATGCGCCGAAGATGCGGGACTTGGGATAACGGCTGGCGAGTCCGGAGAAAACCACAAACACGTGCCAGAGCGCGGGGAATGCGCGGGCGGAAGGCTGCCACTCGCCCTGCGGACCGACCAGGCGCGCGCCGCCCACGCCGACGGTGGTGTTGGCGTCCATGTGCTGGAGGGCCAGACGCAAGGCGCCGGGGCGGAAGTATGCGTCGGAGTTAAGCAGCACCATGTAGCGGCCGCGAGCTGCTTCCATGGCCAGGTTGTTGGCTGCGGCAAAGCCTAGGTTCACGTCGCTGCGCATGAGACGGACGGGCGTGCGGGGTGCGCCGAACTCGGCGTCCATCATTTCCGCAACCATTTCCGGGGAGCCGTCGGTGGACGCGTTGTCGACGATCAGGATTTCCGCGGTGGTCCCGGCGGGGAGTTGGCCGCATTCCGCAAGGATGGATTGGATGCAGTCGCGAAGGAGGCCGCGGGTGTTGAAGGAGACGACAATGACGGAGACGGCAAATTCGTAAGAGGGCAGCAGCTTCACGGTTGGGCAGGTTCCGGCTGCTCGCGCCGCGGGCGGCGGAGTTGGGGACGGATGCAGAAGTGCCGCGGCGGAATTCATCGTCAGTGCCTCAAGTATAGTGCGGCGCTGGTTTGCAATGCATGAACGCGTGGGGACGGAAAGTGGCAGCGCTCCTGCCATTTTTGGGCCATACGGTGCACACGCTTGCGGCCGGACCAGGCGGTGGGTCAATTTGAAGGGATGGTTCCCTCAGGGGCTAAAGCCCAGGCTCTTTTCGATGCATTTGACGTACGGGCTGAAGCCCGTACCCTTCAACCTGAAGCCCTTACCCTTCAACCTGAAGTCCGTACCTTTCTTCCTGAAGCCCGTACCATTCAACCTGAAGCCCGTACCCTTCTTCCTGAAGCCCTTACCCTTCAACCTGACCTAACTACTCCGGAGCGGCGGCCATAGCAGACTATGCTGGAGACACGCTGCGCTTTCGGATTGCGGAGCGGATTTTGACGAAGAAATGCGGCGCGAGGGATGCGAGTTGGCGGACAAAGTCGAAGCGTTGCGCGGAGTGTCGTGGTGGATGCTGGGATAATGATGGCCGGGCTGGCGCTGGCGGCTTCCGTTGCTACCGTCCCGCACGGCGGAATGCAGGCCGCCAACGGCGAGGGCGGGGGAGTTACGCATCTGCGGGTGACCGGGCAGGTGATTTTGCCCGCCGTCACGCGGTTGGGCATCAATCTGGGTGAGCAGACCTACTACGATTCGGGCCAGATGATGCGCAACCTGCTCTATCGCAATCCGGGATTCGAGGGGATGGCTTACCGCAGCATTCTTCACTGCCTGTCGAACGGCCCGTCGAACTGCACCGACACGCATCGCGCGTTTACCTGGCCCGTGGGGTTTTGGGACGGGGCTAGTTTCGAGGTGCTCGATGGCGCAGCGTTGGGACGCAATGGCAGCGTCAAAGCAAGCGGTCCGGACGGCGGCGGGTATGGGGTGACGCTGGATGGAGCAGGGCCGCCCGTCGGCGCCGGCGATTGGCTCGCAGTGAGCAAGGAGTTTCCCGGCGATCCGGCTGCAGGGTGGTGGCCGAAGGCCGAAGGCGGCGCGCGGTTGACGGCGGAGCGCAATGATTTATCGCCGGAGACCGAAGGCCGGCAGGCGCTGCGGATTGAGGCGGCTGGGCCGGGGCAGTCGGTCGAGTTGAAGTCCTACTTCGATTCGACGGAAGGGTTCACATTTGTGCGCCTGCGCGGGCGCTTCCGGCTTAGCTTCAGAGCCAAGTCGCTGGCTGGGTCGAGGATTCTGCGCGCGCACGTGAAGCGAATCGTCAACGGAAGGGCCGATTATCTCGAACAGGATTTTCAACTCACGCCTGCATGGGCGGACTACCACGCGGACTTTCCTGCGAATGAAGGTGCGGGTCTGGTGGGGCCGGTAGAGGCCGGATTCAGCGTGGCGGGCGGTTCGCTGTTACTGGACGATGTTGACCTGGAACAAACCGGCGGCGATGCGACCAACCGGACCGCGTTTCGCGATGAAGTATTGCAGACGCTGCGCGAGTTGCGGCCTGGGGTTCTGCGGCTAATGTCGAGCCATGCGCAACTGGGCAGCACGGTGGACAATTTGCTTGCCGCCCCGATGGCGCGGCAGCGGCCGGGATTCTCGACCTGGCAAACCACCATAGAAGACATACCCATCGGCATTCCGGAGTTTCTTGAGCTTTGCCGCGAAGTGGGGGCGGAACCGTGGATCGTGGCGCCGACGGCCATGAGCGCGGACGAAGCGCGCAAACTGGCCGAATATCTGACAGGCGGGGCTGCCACGCCCGGCGGCGCATTGCGAGTTGCGGCGGGAGAGCGCGACCCGTGGACGAAGGCCTTCAAGACGATCCACATTGAGCTGGGCAATGAGACCTGGAATGGAATCTTTCAGGGCGAGTCGATGGACGACCCCGCGGCTTACGGCAGGCGGGCAGATACGATCTTCCGAGTGCTGCGCGGAGCGGCGGGCGCCGCTGCCGGGCAATTTGACCTGGTGGTTGGCAGCCAGGCCGCGAATCCCTGGCGAAGCGGTGAGGTGCTGCGTGCGGCTCCTGCGGCCAACTCGCTGGCCATTGCGCCTTATCTGATGGAATCCGTGACGCGCTGGAACAATGACGACGAACTCTACGGGCCGCTGATGGCGCAGCCGGAGCAGATGTCGCGCGAAGGAATTGTGCAAGCGGCGCAGGCGGCGGCAGGCGGGCGGCAACTGGCAGTCTACGAAGTGAACCTGCACTCGACGCAGGGATCGGCAACAGAGGCGGTTCTCGACCGGCTTACTCCCTCGGCGGCTGCGGGAGTGGCGGTTACCGGCCACATGCTGCGCATGATGCGCGATCACGGCGTGCGCGATGAGATGCTGTTCAGCTTGCCGCAGTTCCGGTTCAAGCGGGCCGACGGGACGCCGGTGCGTTTGTGGGGCAGCGTAGTGCAGATCGGCGCCGACGGACGGGCGCGACCGCAATTGCTGGCCGAGAGCCTGGCAAACCAGGTGATGCGCGGCAACATGGTGAGGGTGGAGGTGAGCGGGGAGAATCCTACTCATGACCAACCTGCGGGCAACGACGGCGTGCGCTTGAACGGGGTGCACGAGATCGATGCGTACGGATTCCAGGAGGGAAAGACGCACGGGCTCATCGTCTTCAACTACGGACTGCACGCAGTGAGGCGTATCAGCGTGGAGGCGGCCGGACTGAATGCCAATTCGGATGCAAAGGTATGGAGGCTGGTGAGTTCGGGGCCAGGATCGAGCAACGAGCAGGAAGTTCAAGTGACGGTTAAAGAGGAGCGGTTGAAGGGCACGGAATTGGACCTGGCGCCTTGCTCGATGGCGGCGGTGGAGTGGTCGGAGTGAGGCCTCGGGTCGCAAAGAGATTCGTGAACAACCCGCGAATCATAGAAAATGTGAGTGAACCCGTTTGGGCGGTAGGCCAGGACTTCAGTCCCGGCACGAATGTAGCCGAGTTTGGGTGGGCTTTAGCCCTGGGTCTTAGCATTTGAAGAAAAGAGCAGGCCGCAGGGCCTGAAGGCCAGAGCGTTGTGGGGCTCCAAATGTCAGGGCTGAAGCCCTGACCTACCGCCTTTACCTACCGCCCTGACCTACCATTTCCACGATCCATCCGAATTTCTGAGCGGCTTCTTACGAATCGAAGTAACTAAGTTGAAGTTCGAAAGTAATATCAGTCAGTTACTTTATAACTCATTTTGCCGTTACGTAACTTAATACTTGTTACCGATTTGCCGTGTACCATCTATCTAAAGCGGCATGCGATTTGATTCTGGCTTGCACCTTTGGGCCATTGCTCCAATTGGCACGTCCGGATAGCTTCAAAGCATCAGTCCACTCGGGCCGATGATGCAACAAAATACTCTGGGGACCCCGGTTTTCTTGCACTTTTCGCATACCGGGTGGAGTTCATTGCGGCGATTTTCATTCCTGAGTGAGGCGAGCGATCTCCTGTTTGAGCGGAGGCGCCAGCGAACACATTTCCCTCCCAAGTTGAGCGGAGGCCGAAGCAGGCACGCGTAAGGTACGGATTCAACGATCGCGAGATTGGTTGGACAGATAGCGACCGCAGTGCGCCAGGCGGGTTAGCTCATTGGGGTGATGTGTGCTAGCAGGAAACGGAAGCTCAAGATGAAGAGGAATGTGAAGCACCCGATTGCGGTGTTTGGGCTGCCTCTGGATAGCCTGACGGCAGACGGAGCCGTTGAGGCGATCGACGGCTTGATTGGGTCGGGTGGAACGCATCAGATCGCGACGGCAAATCTTGACTTCTGGTTGAACAGCCTTGCCGATCACCATTTGCACAGAATCATTGCCGGCTGCAGCCTGGTGTTGCCTGATGGCATGCCCCTGGTATGGGTATCGGAGTTGTTGGGCTGCCCGCTTGCCGAGCGCGTGACGGGCGTGGACCTGGTGCCGAGGCTGGCTGAACTTTCAGCGAAGAAGGGATACGGCATTTTTCTGCTGGGCGGCAAAGGGGATGTGGCCGAGCGGGCTGGTAAGCTGCTCGAAGCGAAGTATCCCGGGGTCCGGATTATCGGCACCTATGCTCCCACTGAAGAAGAGGTGGAGCAACTCGACCAAAGCGAAATTGTGAAGCGCGTGCACGCCGCGAAGCCGGAGATTCTGCTGGTCGCGCTGGGCAATCCCAAGCAGGAAAAGTGGATCTGGATGCACCGCAAGCGCCTGGGCGTGCCGGTGGCCATGGGGGTTGGAGGCAGCTTTGAAATCATTGTGGGCGACATGCGCCGGGCGCCCAGGTGGATTCAGCGATGCGGCCTGGAGTGGGCGATGCGCTTTGTGCAGGAGCCCAGCCGGCTGGGTCCGCGGTATCTGCGCGACTTTGTGGGCCTGGGGCGTCAATTGCCCATGACCCTGCTGGCAGGTTGGCTGCAACGGCCGTTCCTGGGGTCATCGCATGTGACCACGGTGAAATCGCCCCAGGTGCTGCATGTGTATTTGCACGGCAAGCTGAGCTCAAAGATCGCTCCTGAATTGCAGCAGGCCGCGGCTCAAGGGATCGCCGCGGGCGTGGTGATCGTGGTTCATTTTCAAGGTGTGATGCAGATTACAGCGGCGGGTTTGGGGGCACTGATGGGGGTGCGGCGGCAACTGTTGGACGCCGGGCTGACGCTGTCGCTGGCGGATCTGAAACTGAAGCATCGATTTCTGCTTCATGCGTGGTGCGCACAGCCGTTGTTTGACGAGTGGGAATCGGCTGATGCGCGGGGCCGGTCGAAGATCAAGGGATTGGAGAAGCCGGGTGGCGTGGACTTGCACGCCAAGCAGAAGGCGATTCCGGCCGAGACGCGCGCTCGTGGATAGCAAAACCCCGGCCCGCGATTGGCGCGGAACGGGGCCTTTTCGGGGGACGGTATGGACCTGATCATCCTGCTCCCGGCCATCGCCTGCTGGATTGCATTGGCTAGAGGTCCGATCCGCAGGGCGCTGTTGGATGTTTATTTGCCGGCAGTTCTTCTGCTGCCGCAGTACTACATTTTGCGGTTTCCGCATTTGCCGCCGTTGACGTTTGCCGACGCGGCAATTTTGCCGTTAGGCGCGGCGCTCTGGGTAAAGGAGATGCGCCGCTGGCGGTTTGACTGGATGGATTTGTGGGTGCTGCTGCTGGCGGTGAGCGCGGCGTTGTCAGAGGGAATGAGCACGGCGTTGGCGGATGGGACCTGGAAGCAGTTGTTCTCAGTGAATACGCCGGCGCTGGAAGGCAATTTGGCGAACGGGGGGTTGCAGCTTTTTCAAGGGATTTGCGCCATGGTGCTGCCCTACATGCTGGGCAAACTGCTGATTGAACAGCAAGGCATGGAAGGACAACCGGCGCGCAAGCGGGTGATTCGGCGGATTGTGGTTTTGCTGGCCATTGTGGCGGGGATCAGCGTCTTCGATTTTCTGACCGGCAGGAGCATCTGGCAGATGGTCTTCCGGCATTTTTTCCGCGACCAGCAGGTGGGCTGGGGAGTGCAGATGCGGTGGGGATTCGGACGCGCGGCCGGACCGTATGCGCACGCAATTCTGGCAGGGATGATTTTTTTGATGGGGCTGATCTATTGCCTGTGGCTGCGTGTGTTTGCTCCGAAGTGGGGAACGAGGAAAATCATCGACGGGCTCCCGTTGACCGTTCGGGGCCTAGTGCTGGGGGCGATTATCGGCGGCCTGCTGATGACGCAATCGCGCGGGCCGTGGATCGGGGTGGGGTTGGCGCTGGTGTTCGCGTTGCTGGTGCGGAAGTTTCCGCTGGGCAAGGCGACGCTGGCATTTGTGCTGGTACTGGCGGTGTTCTCGATTGCGGCGTATTCCTACGGCAAGCGCTATACAGACGTGGACATTAACCACGCACGGAGCGAGGAACAGAGGAATGCAATCTATCGCAGGGAACTGATCCGGACCTTCATTCCGATCATCAAGGAGCGCCCTGCGTTTGGCTGGGGCATTACGACTTTGCCTACGCTGAACGGACAAAGGTCGATCGACAACGAGTACTTGCTTTTGGCGGCTACGCAAGGACTGACCGGGCTGGGATTGTTTTTGGTGATTTTGCTGGGTAGCGTTGTGCGGCTTTACCGGCTGGCGCGCCGTCCGCTGGGCATGGAGGACAAGGCGCTGGTGTTCGCGCATCTGACTGTGCTGATGGGATTGATGACCGCGCTGACCACGGTTTACCTGGGAGAGCAGGCTTTGCTACTGCTTTTCTTCATTGTGGGCTGGATTCACGGGATGAAGCCCGCGGGCGTGGGAACGGGATTCGAGAATGCGAGGGCGCAGGAGTTCAGGTTTGAGAAAGTGTTGAGCTGAAGGCAGGATTCCGCACGTTGGAATATGACGTGACTGAAGATTTGAATGCCGGCAGCATGGGGAAGAGATAGACGAGGCGGCCAGAGCCGAGGATAGTTAGAGAGAGCAGAGAGATAAAGATGGAGCGGGTTTCAATTTCGGTGTTGGCTGGGCTGATGGCGTTGTTTGCCACACCGCTGTTTTTGGATTTGGCGTTGTGCATGGCCGGCAATCTTTTCAGTGCGCGCCGGCCCAAGGCGGGGCTGTGGCGGACGATCCGATTGGCGATCGTGGTGCCGGCGCATGATGAGGAAGGGCTGATTGCGCGAACGGTGGCGTCACTGAAGGCAGCCGACGCCGCGGCCCCCATTTTTGTGGTTGCGCATAACTGCTCGGACGGCACGGCGAAGGCTGCTGCCGATGCCGGGGCGCAGGTGGTTGAACTGAACAATCGCAAACTGCGCGGGAAGAGCGCTGCGCTTCGACAGGGTTTTTCATCCGCTGTCGCCGGCGGCGCCAATGCGGTGCTGGTGGTGGACGCCGACTCGATTGTGAGTGCGAACCTGATTGCGGCGACGCGCGAGTTGCTCGAACTGGGCGCCGACGTAACCCAATGCCGGTACGAACTGGAGTTGCCGGTGTCGCGAGCAGGGCATCCGCTGGGGCGCTTGCGGGCGCTGGCTTTTCGCGGCATGAATGTGTTGCGCGCGCGTGGACGCGCAGGACTCGGGTTTTCGACGGGATTGTTTGGGAACGGCTTTGCCGTGACCGCCGAGACGCTGGAGCGTGTGCCTTTCAACGTCAACAGCATTGCAGAGGATGTGGAGTACCACACCAGGCTTGTGCAGGCTGGGATTCCGGTGTATTGGGTGGAGGACGCGTTTGTCCATGCGCATTCGCCGGCGTCGGGCGCGGCGCAGGCAACGCAGGAAGCTCGCTGGGAAGGTGGACGGTTCAGGGTCGCAGGCCGCTCGACAAAGCGATTGATGGCGGCGATGCTGCGGGGAAGATGGCGCGCGTTTGAGACGCTGGCCGATGTGTGGAGTCTTCCTTTGTCGCGGGGAATTCTTGCGCTGCTGCTCACGCTCTTTCTTGCGGTGCATTGGCTGCACGTGTTTTCGCTGGTGTGCGCCGGCGTTGCGGTGCTCTACGTGATACAGGCTGCATTGCTGGGCGCCGAGCCCATGCGCGATCTTGCAGCGCTGTCAGCCGCTCCGCTCTACCTGGCCTGGAAGGCGCTCATCACGCCGCTGGTGCTGCGCCAGTCGCGAAAAAGCGCGGAGTGGGCGCGAACCAAGCGGGAGGCGCCGCAGCCATGACCAATACGCCTCTGATTGCCGATGCTCCAGAGAGGGAGATGGAGTGGGCCATGGATCCCGAGGCCGCCGTAGCGCTCGGCAGCCCGGACGCCGCGCGCGAGCCGCTGGTGGAGGTGAACAAGCAGTTTGGCCGCAACGTGGGGGCTACGATTGTTGCGCGCATGGTGAACATGGCACGAGGCGTTTGCCTGGTTCCGTTTCTGCTTTCGCGCATCGGCCTGGAAGCCTACGGAATCTGGACGACAATCTTCATCCTGGTGACCTATGTAGGCCTGACCACGATGGGCGTGTCGAATGTCTACATCAAGTACGTGGCTGAGTTCCACGCGAAACGCGAGTACGACAAGGCCAACGCGCTGCTGTCGACGGGGCTGGCGGTGACCATCCCGCTTTGCGCCGTCATTTTCGCCTGCTTCCTGCTCGGATGGAACTGGTATGCGCCGCTGCTTCACTTGCCGCCTGCGCACGCCAGCGACGGCAAGGAGGCAGTGTTGATTGTGCTGGGCGTGTTTCTGTCCAGCATCGCGTTCAACGCATTCGGCGATATGCTGACCGGGACGCAGCAGATTGCATCCACGCAGGTTTTTCAAATCATCGGCATCCTGGTGGAGTTTGTGCTGATTGTGTGGCTGGTCAGCGCGGGGCGCGGCATCCGCGGACTAGCCGAAGCGTACCTGGCGCGCACCGTCATCAACGACGGGCTCACATGGTGGTGGGCGCACCGCACCATCAAATGGCTGCGTCTTTCACCGCGGCGGGTGCAGCGCGAATCGCTCAGATACGTGGTGCATTTCGGCGGATTGGTCCAGTTGCAGAGCATGCTAGGAATCTTTCAAGTGTCTGTGGATCGGCTGGCGGCGCTGACGTTGATCAACGCGTCGGCAGCGGGCTTGCTGGACGTGGCCAAGAAATGGCCTACATCGCTTTCGTCGGTGCCGACGGCATTTTTTGCGGCTCTGTTGCCCGCGGCTTCGCACGTGGACGCGGCTTCCGATCGATCCACCTGGCTCAAGAATCTGCAGACGCTTTATCTCAACGGAGCGCGCTATTCGAATCTCTGCACCGCGGCATTTGCTTCGGCCATGGCCTTTTGGGCACTACCCATCATGCACGTTTGGTTAGGTCCGGCGTTACCGATGAGGGATTCTTTGATTCCCCTGTTTGTGATATTCAGTATTTCAATGCAGTTCCATATGCTTACAGGGCCCGGTACGTCGATTTTTCGCGGCATGGGCCGTGTCTACGAGGAGTTCAATTACTCGATCCCCAACATTATTCTGCTGGCGATCACGGTTCCGCTGGCGCATTGGATCCAGGGCCGTTGGACACCGATCGGCATTGGCGTCGCCGTGAGCGTGGCCACAGCGGGTTCCGCGTGCGTGCTGATGGGGCGCGTGCTGTTTGTTCTGGATTTGAAGCTCACTCGATTCCTGCGCATGGTGGTATTGCCTGGCTTTGCTTGCTACGCGGTGGCGGGATTGCTGGCATGGCCCGCAGCGGCGCTGGTGGCCGCGGTCAATCGCTGGCAGGGCGCGGGCGTTCTGCTCGCCGTGGGACTTCTCTACCTGGCAGGATTGATTGCCGTGTTATATCGCTGGGTGTTGACGGATGAGGAAAAGCAAAAGGGCTATGGGTTTGTGTCGCGCAGCCTGGGCATGTTCCGCGGCCGGGAGGCGACGGCATGAAACTTCGACAAGCAGTGCGTATTCCCTCAGGGGCTAAAGCCCATGTTGATATTGCGGCACTTTCGGCACGACTGAAGTCGTGCCCTGATACAAAACCTTCGCGAACCTCGATTGAATGGAGCTTTTCGGCAGCGTGTAAAGCCCGATTTTCCTTTCATCTATTTGCTGCACCCTTCGACTTCGCTCAGGGCAGGCTATTGAAGTCGTGCCGCTTCAAAGCCGGATTTGTACTACAGGCTGTTGTTCTTGCTGTGGTCATCTACGCGAGTGGCCTAATGGCAGCGCAGACACTTGCCCAGGAACCGTCCGACCCAACATTGAAAGCCAATCCGCTCGAGACGCTGCGCAACTTTGAGCCAGCCGCGGATGAAGAGTACCGCTTGGGCAAAGGCGACGAGATCACGGTGGACTTTGCCGGCCGGCCGGATCTCATGGCGAAGCTCGTCGTCGGGCCCGATGGCCGCATCACTATGCCTCTGGCAGGAGATGTGATGCTCTCCGGGCGAAGCCGCGAAGAAGCGGCCAAAGACATTGTGACCGCGCTTTCGCCGTATTACACAAATCTCTCCGCGCAGGTTACGGTGACCAAGTACACGGCCAACAAGGTGCTAGTGCTGGGCGCGGTAGAGAAGCCGGGCGTGGTAACGTTTGACGGCACTCCGACGCTACTGGAAGCGCTGTCGCGCGGCGGCCTGGAGACGGGACCGAACAAGGCCGCGCAGATTCCGGAGCGGTGCGCTATTTATCGAGGTAATAGCGAAGTGGTGTGGGTCAATCTAAAAACGCTGGTCGACTCGGGCAATCCGCTCGCCGATCTTCGGCTGCGCCGCGACGATGTGGTCTACGTTCCCAACGGCGGCGAACGCTTCGTTTCCGTGCTGGGCCAGGTGCAGCATCCGGGCGCGGTTCTTCTCACCGGGACTTCGACGCTGGCCAGTGTGCTCGCGGGCGCGGGCGGATTCACTGAAGCTGCGGGCAACAAGCCGCATATTCAGATTGTGGACCCCGCGACCGGCACCTCCCGCATTATCTCCTTTAACGATCTGCTGAATCCCGCCAAGGCGCTGGAGATTACGCCGAAGCCGGGCGAGATTATTTTTGTGCCACAGACCGGGTTCTATCGCGCCACTTACGTTGTGGAGCGGCTAAGCCCGGTGATCACTGCGGGCGCGCTGATCGGGGTGGGGTTGCCATGAGCCAGCTATTCGGACAATTGACTCCGGCCGATCCGGATGGCGGCGGCAACTCCGGCCTGGTTCCATCAACTGGGCTGCGTGCATTGCCTGCGCCGCCCAGCGCCGAGCAGGCGTTCTTCAATCTGGACATCAAGCGCAGCCTGCAATTGCATTGGCGGCTGGCGCGGACAGTTGCCATTGCATGTGTTGCGCTGGCAGTGGTGTATTTTCTGTTCCAGGCTCTCTGGCTGAAGTCGTGGCCGGCCTACATGGCAGTGAGCACGGTGTATGTGCAGCCGACGCCAGCGAAGGTTCTGCCCAACCAAGGCGGAGCGCCGCGTTGGCCATCCGACAACAACACGTATGAGACCTATATCCAGCAGCAGATGATGAACGTGAGCCGCGAAGATGTTCTGAACGCGGCGCTGCACAAGATCGATGGATTCCAACAGCCGGGAGAAGACGATCAGGCGGCGGCGCTGCGGCTGGTGAAGGCGCTGGAAGTGGCGCGCGTTGGCGAGGCTTATCAGTTCACGATCAGCGCTCGCGCGGACGACCCGGTGATGGCGGCGCAAATTGCGAACGGAGTGACGGCAGCTTACATCGAGAGCGCGTCGCGCGATGAGCAGGCAGGCGATGCGCAGCGGTTGTCGATGCTGAAGGAAGAGAAGGAACGGATCCAGACTGCGCTGGCTTCGGAACGAACGGAACAGGACGAACTGAACAAGCAACTGGGCGTGGCGTCTGTGAGCACAACCGTTCCCGACCACTACGACGAAGACATTACGCAGATTCGCACGGAACTGGCGAAGGCGCGCACTGACCACGATGCCGCGGAGTCGAAGTTTACCGCATTGGGCGCGGGGCATGGGCTGTCGTCGACGGCTATCGATGCGGCGGCCGATGAGATGATCGCGAGCGACGCCGGCCTGGTGAGCATGAAGACGGCGCTCAATGCGCGCCGCGCGGTGCTGATTTCGCAGATGGCCAACCTGACGCCGCTCAATCCGCAATACAAACAGGACGAAGCGGAACTGTCGAAGATCAACGGCACGCTGGATGCGATGTTGAAGGATCTGCGCGCCAAGGCGGCGGCGCGGATCCAACTGCAGCTCAATGCGGATCTGCACCGCACCGGCGGGGTCGAAGCGCAGTTGAACGGGCAGTTGCGGCAACTTGTAGGGGCGGCTACGAGTGCCACGCCGAAGATGCAGCGCGCCAGCGACCTGGCGGCGGACATTACACGCCTGCAGGGCCGGTATGGAACGGTGGACGAGCAGTTGCATAACCTGCTGCTGGAAGACAATGCGCCGGCGGCGGCCTACCAGCCAACGGCCGCGGTTGCGCCGCTGGGGCGCACTAAATCGGGCGTGTTGCGCAACGCCGTGCTGATCGCGTTCGCGGGATTGTTTTTTGGGATTCTGGCGGCAGTGTTGGCGCACAAGATCGATCCCAGGATTTACATCGCCGCGGATGTGGAACAGGTGCTCGGATTCTCTCCATTGGCACAGTTGCCCAACTTCAGCGAAGTCTCTTCTGGTGCGGTGGAGGAATACATGCTGCGCCTGGCCTCGGCCATCGAGCATGGCCGCAAGGAGGGCAACCTGAAGAACTGCATCTTTACCGGAACCGGCACGGGAACAGGCGTGACCACACTGGTGAATCGCGTGGGAGAGATGCTGGAGGCCATGGGCAGGCAAACGGTGCTGGTGGATGCGACCGGGGCGCAGGCTCCATCGCCGCGCTCAAGCGCCAATCGCCCTGAGAGCTCGCACAGCCTGGTGCCCGTGGAGCGCGTGATTCGTCCCACTGCGCTGCTTCAGAAGATGGCCGAGGAAACCGAGACCGAGGAAGACAGCCTGATTCTGACGGACACGGCTCCGCTTGCTGTTTCAGCCGAGACAGAATACCTGGCGCGGTATGTGGATTGCGCGATTGTGGTGATCGAGTCTGGAGTGACGACGCGCGAGGAACTGCGCGAGGCGGCTCGAACGTTGCAACGGCTCAAAGTGGGTGCGGTCGGGTTTGTGTTGAATCGCGTAGGACTGGCCAAGGCCGATCCGGCGTTTCGGGCGGCAGTTGAAGCGGTTGAGAAGCATCTGCGCGCGCAGAACAGCCACGCTGCGCGGCGTCCTGAGAAAAGCAGTTCTTTCAGCGCGGAACATCAAATGAGTGGAGCGCCTCTTCCTAAAGGTCCTTCCCCGCGCTCGATGTTCGAACCGGAGTTGGCGGCAGCGGCGGCTGCGGTAGCGCGGTTCTCCCCGCCCCCCGCTTCCAGGCCAGCGGCGGCGCCGGTTTGTCTTTCCTCGCCAATGGCTTCTGCGCCCGTCGTCGAGGCTGCCAGAGGAATTTCGATGCCATTGGCTGTTGCGGCGGAGCCGGAAGTTCCGCCGGCTGTCCTGCCGGCGAAGGCCGATGTGCCTGTGGCTGCTGCCTCACCGGTCGCGATTGAAGAGGTTTCGGAAAGAGGTCCTGTTCCAGACGGAATGCATGAGGAGCATACCTCAGGGGCTAAAGCCCATATTGATTTGACTGGCTTTGTGCCGGGGATGAATCCCCGGCCTACCGCCCGAACGAGTTTTTCCGCAGCTTATGAAGCAGCAACGACGGACGCGCTGGCAGTGGGATCTGAGCCAGTTACGGTCGTAGCGTCAAGAGCGTCCGCGCTGGCAGCGGGATCCGAACCAGTTACGATCGGGGCGCCAAGGGATTCCACGCCGTTTATGGAAGCGGCAATGCATTTTTCATCGACGGCGAGGGCGGAGAAAGCGACTCCCTTCTCGCCGCACGTGGTTGCTGCCGAGCCAGGCCCAATGCCGGCGGTGAAGGAAGCGCCATCTTCCGCTCCTGTTGCTGAGATCGCGTCTGCGGCGGAGCCTGAGCCAGCTAAGGAACCTGAACCTATACGGCCCGTAGCGAACCCGACGCCGGATATTCCATGGTGGCTCAGCGATGCGCCGCGCAATGCGGAACCTGCGCGTCCGCCGGTTCTTTGGAAGCCGGCCAAGGTGTGGACCTCTCGCCGGACATCCGCAGAAGAAGCTCTGCCGGTCGCACCGATTGCGAGCCCCACGACGCAACAAGCCGGGGCCGCAGAACCTTCATTTGAGCGGGTGCCTCCTGTGCAGGAGACACAGGGGGTGGAAGCAGCATCCGCATCGGCTGGGGATGAAGCGGCGGCCAATCGCACCTCGCGGTTAAGCGGGCTGAGGAATTTGCTTTTTGTGCTGGGCGTGAAGGATTCGCATGGCGAGGAAGTAGCGGATGAGCCGCGCGCCGGAGGAAGACCGAGCCTCGATTCAAGAAGCGAGCGGACGATTGATGAGAGCAGCGCAATCAGAGCGGCCAACGTCGGCGGAGCTTCGCCGCGACTGGTGACTGCGCCGCCGGAGTTCCTTCCACCCAGACCGGTGGTACTTGAGTTCGACAAGGCAGAGGCGCAGTTGGGAGAGTCTTCGACGCGGCAGGATCGCAGGCCTGCGGCGGACAGGATCGAGATTCTCCCGTCGAAACGGGGGCAGTACAAGAAAATATAGTGTCCTGAGCCTGAAGTTCATTGAAGAACAGCCGCAGATTCTTCGACTCACCACCCCCGAACTGAAGGGCGTTCGGGGCCCCTTTCGCTCAGAATGACATTCGATTTTGTGTTGAGTATTTCAGAGTCAGGACAATAGTAAGAAAACAAGTTTGCGATTGGGCTGGGGCTGGACAATCCAGATTAAAGGGAAACAGAGAGTTCCAGAACAGATGCAGCGAGTTAGCTCCCGCATTGCGGGGTTGGCGGGTTAGCAAGTTAGCGGGCAATCCGGCTCATGAAGGCCGGATCAGCTCGATGCGCTCGCGGGTGCGGGCCCAGGTGTTGCCGGCCATGCGGCCCACGGCGTCAAGGCCGGCTGGATCGACGCGGAAGTTGTCTACCAGGTTGCTACGCAGATGGAAACGCACAATCTGGCCCAGCACCACCACGCCGCCGCCGGGCTCGCGGCTGGTGTAGATCACCTGAAGCAGCTTGCACTCCATCTGCGCGGGAGACTCGGCAACGCGCGGAGGCCGGACCACCTCGCTGGCCTGGGGCGTGAGGCCCGATAGGACAAACTCATCCACTTCCGGCGGCACTTCGGCGGCGGTTGCATTGGCCGCGGCAGCAATCTCGTCGCTGACCGCATTGATCACGAACTCGCCCGTCTCTTCCACGTTGCGCAATGTGTCTTTGCGGATGTCGGACGCCGCGCCGCGGGCACGCACGCTGGGACAAAACAGGACCGTTGGCGGGTTGGAGCCGACTCCGGTGAAGAAGCTGAATGGGGCCAGGTTGGGCACTCCGTCTCGGTCTACCGTTGAAACCAGCGCCACGGGACGGGGAACGATAATGCCGGTCATGAGCTTGTAGACCTGGCGGGGTTCGTAGTCGGCAGGGTCGAAGGAGACATTTGCGTCGTACAGAGCGTTTCGAGAGGCCATGTCATTAGCCTAGAGCATCCTCCCGGCCTTGGTCGCGTCCAACACATTGGAACTCCGTATCGGGAACTCTGACCCATTGGTAATGACTCCCGGGGTATACAAACGTGGTGCAGACGCCGAAATTTGTCTTGCCGTAACATTGAATGATGCACAATCGAATATGAGGGAGAAACAGGCGTGCCGCGTATTCATTTCCAACAGCAACTCGCCGAACTCAAGGACAAGCTCCTTGCCATGGCTGCCTTGGCGCAGCAGGCGGTTGAATCCGCGGTCGACGCTTACCTGCAGCGGGACAAGGGCCTGTGCCAGTATGTGAAACAGAATGAGACGGCTATCAACACCGCGCAGCGGGAGCTGGACGAGATGGCCTACGAACTGCTGGCCAAGGAACAGCCAATGGCCATCGATCTGCGCTTCATTCTGGCGGTGATCAAGATCAACGGCGACCTGGAGCGGATTGGCGATCAGTCGATGGGGATTGCGCGGCGCACCAAGGAGATTCTGAAACAGGGTGAAGTCGATCTGCCGGTGGATTTCGCGGCCATGGGGGAGTTTGCCGGCCGCATGATCCGCTCGGCGGTGCAGTCGCTGCTGGAGGGCGATGCGCGCCTGGCAGAATCGGTGCGCGAGATGGACGACGAGATCGACCGCATGAACCGCCGCGCCCATGCCGACCTGCTGCAACTGATCCAGGAGAAGCCGCAATACACCCAGCAGTCGATGAACGGAATCCTGGTGTCCCGCAACCTGGAACGGATCGCGGACCATGCATCCAATATCGCCACCGATGTCATCTTCTGGATTCGTGGCGCGGATGTGCGGCACCAGCTCAGCATGTCGATGGACTGAACTTGCGGCTCTTCCCCAGTTTGTTGTGCGGAAGTTGCCTCATAGGGAATTTTAGGAAGTTAAATATCAAGTTTGCTTCGGCACCCTGGGCGAGGCCGCG
>JBEKFD010000060.1:0-21374 GCA_050013495.1 Occallatibacter sp.
CGCGATTTCATGCGGGCATTGCGGAGGGATTCATCAATGCCGCGGCTAACGCTCGGATTCAGACGGATATCAACACAGTTGCTCTGAGCGGCGGATGCATGCATAACCGAAGGCTGGCGCGACTGTTGCGCTCGGGACTGGAAGAAGAGGGCTTCGAAGTTTTCATGCACCGGCAGGTCAGCCCCGGGGATGGTGGGCTGAGTTACGGGCAGGCGGTTATCGCCGCGGCCATGCTGAGTAAGAAATAGCTAGCCGGAGAGGCGCACCAGCTGCCGTGCCTCTTCGCGCGGGCCCAGGATGGACATGCGTGGAATTCGGCCCCGCACCATGGCCACTTCGTCGCAACGATGCAGGCGCGGGCAGATCTGGCAGTCCTTGAAAACCTTATCCGGCAATTCGGACTTGTCTTCGACGGTGCGAAAGCCGTACTTGAAAAAGAAGTCGGGGATCCGCGTGAAGAGGCAGACGGATTGAATGCCGTGCAGTTCGGCCTCTTCAATCAGGGTGCCGAGAATGCGTCCGCCCGCGCCCTGGCCCTTGGCTTCAGGCTTGACGACGATGGAGCGCACTTCGCATAGATGCGGGCCGTAGAAGTGCAGCGCGCCGCAGCCGAGAAAGACGCCGCCGTCGGACTCGGCAACGGTGAAGTCGCGAATGTTCTCGCATATCTCGGCGAAGGAGCGCTTCAGCAGTGTGCCGTCTGTCGAGAGCGAATTCACCAGGTCGTAGACGTTGGAGGCGTCCTGGAGCAGAGCCTTACGCACCAGCATGTACAGCCTCCCCTTTGTCCAATGAGACAAGAGCCGCAATGCGCTGCGAAGCTGCCTCGAGAGCCTGGTGCACGCGCTCGCGCGCGGTGCCGCCGATCACGTCGTGGCAATCCAGCGTGGCGTTGAGTGTGACTGCGGCGAAGAAGTCTTCGTCGAACTCAGGCCCGAAGGCGCGCAGCTCATTGACGGTGAGGTTGCGCAGTTCAACACCTTCCTGAAGTGCAAAACGCACAGCATTGCCGATCTTTTCATGGGCGGTGCGGAAGGGAACACCCTTGTGGACGAGATAAGTGGCGGCTGCCATGGCGTTGAGATAGCCGGTCTGCGCGGCTTCTGCCATGCGTTCGCGATTGAATCGGATCGCGGCTGTGAAGCGCGCGACCAGCGTCAGCATGGGCGGCACGAATTCCACCGCGAAGGCCGGCTCCTGAGTTTCCTGCATGTCTTTATTGTAGGCCAGTGGAAGCCCTTTGAGTTGCAAAGTGACGGCTTGCGCTGCGCCGTGAATGCGGCCGACCTTGGCGCGGATCAGCTCGGTTAGATCTGGATTTTTCTTCTGCGGCATGGCGCTGGAGCCGGTGGAAAATGCTTCAGGCAAAATGACGAATCCGAATTCCGCTGTGGCGAACAACGTGATTTCCTCAGCGAAGCGGCTGAGGTGCAGGCCGACGAATGTCAGTTCGTGAAGGTATTCGAGGATGAAGTCGCGATCGCTGGTGGCGTCGATGGAATTGGCAGTGGGAGCGCCAAAGCCAAGCTCCCGCGCGGCGATCGTGCGGTCAAGAGCGAGCGTTGCGCCGGCAACTGCGCCCGACCCCAGCGGACATTCGTTGAGACGCGTGGCGCACGCACGCAGGCGGTCTGCGTCGCGCAGAACCATCTCGACATAAGCGAGAAGCCAGTGAGCAACGAGAACCGGTTCGGCGCGTTGCATGTGGGTGTAGCTGGGCATCACGGCATCGCTGGAGGCTTTGGCTTGTTCGACGAGCGCACGAGCCCAGGCGGCGAGAGCGGCAATAACCTCGTCAATTCGACTGCGAACATAAAGCCGCAGATCGGTTGCTATTTGTTCGTTGCGGCTGCGGCCGGTGTGCAGCTTGAGGCCGAGGGAACCGATGCGCTCGACGAGCTTCATCTCGACGAAGTGATGGATGTCTTCGGCAGTCGAATGATTGCGAACGAGCGCTTGTCCGTCTTCAGACGCGTGGTCGGCGGCGATGGCGTCGAGTGCTTTGCGCAGCTCCGCGCCCTCTGCTTCGGTAAGAATGTCGGCCGCAATTAGAGCTGATGCATGAGCCTTGCTGGCGGCTACTTCCTGAGGGAGAAGCCGCCAGTCAAAAACGATGGAACGCTGCCACTGTTCGAAGTCGCCGTCGAGCGGCTCGCGAAAGCGGCCGGACCACATTTTTGCGGATTGTTGATCGTTGGACATTGATTCAAGCTACTTTCGGGGTGCGGGCGAGGACGCCCGCAGTACAGCCGGTCTAGAGACCGGCGCTACTCTCTTGCTCCTTTTCAGGGGCGCTGTTCAATCTGGGCATTTCACTGCCCTTGCTGAGGGTGAGGAGGCCGGCCGCGGCGTAGGTGAGAAGCTTGTCGCGGGTGTCTGCGATGTCGAGATTGCGCATGGTGAGCTGGCCGATGCGGTCGCGCGGAGAGAAGGTGGATTCGGTCTTCTCCATGCTGAGGCGCTCGGGACGGAAGGTGAGGTTGGGCGACTCGGTGTTGAGGATGGAGTAGTCGTTGCCGCGGCGGAGTTCCAGCGTGACTTCGCCAGTGATAGGCTTGGCGACCCAGCGCTGGGCGGATTCGCGAAGCATGATGGCCTGAGAGTCGAACCAGCGGCCCTGGTAGAGCAGGCGGCCGAGCTTGCGGCCATGGTCGCGGTACTGCTCGATTGTGTCTTCGTTGTGGATGCCGGTTATGAGGCGTTCATAAGCAATGAAGAGCAAGGCGAGGCCGGGCGCCTCGTAGATGCCGCGGCTTTTGGCCTCGATGATGCGATTCTCAATCTGATCGGACATGCCGAGGCCGTGCCGGCCGCCGATGCGATTGGCTTCAAGAAGAAGCTCGACGGGGTCGTCGAAGTGGCGGCCGTTGAGGGCGACGGGGAAGCCCTCTTCAAATCGAACGAAGACCTGTTCGCGCTGGACTTCGACATCGTCGCGCCAGAAGGCCACGCCCATGATGGGATCGACGATTTTGATGGAGGTAGAGAGGTGTTCCAGGTCTTTTGCTTCGTGGGTTGCACCGAGGATGTTGGAGTCAGTGGAATAGGCTTTCTCGGCGGACATCTTGTAGGCGAAGCCGTGACTCACCATGAAGGCGGACATCTCGGCACGGCCGCCGAGCTCGTCGATGAAGGCGTTATCAAGCCAGGGTTTGTAGACCTTGAGGTTAGGATTGACGAGCAGGCCGTAGCGGTAGAACCGCTCGATGTCGTTGCCTTTGAAGGTGGAGCCGTCGCCCCAGATGTGGACGTCGTCCTCGTGCATTGCGGCGACGAGCATAGTGCCGGTGACAGCGCGCCCGAGCGGCGTGGTGTTGAAGTAGGGGACGCCGGCGGTGGTGATGTGGAAAGCGCCGGCCTGGAGCGCGGCGATGCCTTCGCGAACCAACGGGCCGCGGCAGTCAATGAGGCGGGCCTTTTCAGCTCCGTATTCGAGGGCCTTGCGCGGAATTTCGTCGTAATCGGATTCGTCGGGCTGGCCCAGGTTGGCCGTGTAGGCGCAGGGGATGGCGCCCTTCAGCTTCATCCAGTGCAAGGCGGCGGAGGTGTCAAGGCCGCCGGAGAAGGCAATGCCAACCTTCTGGCCGACGGGCAGAGATTCGAGAATTACGGACATGCTTGGGAACCTTCCCTCCTTTTAGACTTGGTGAAAACTCGCCACAAGATTGCCGAAGCAATAGCCGACCCAACCGATGCGCAGAGAGCAAAAATCATAAGGTGGTGGTTGAGGCCGCTCTTAAAACTGAAGCTTCGCAAGCCGTTTGTCGTCGGGGCATCAGGATCAAGATAAACTTTAGCGTTTCCGCCGATCGACAAACCAAGATAGCTACCGCTATCTTGTCCCTGATAGCTTTTCCCCTCATAAACGAAGGAGTAGTGAACAGGGTCACCTCTTCCCCTCGACACTTCAATGACAACTCCAACAACGACGCGTTCCTTTAGCGCAACTCTGGCTTGCTCGTCTGAAAGGTGCCCGGTGTAGATGGCTTCCCCAATGCTCATAATTAGCGATGCCGTGAAGTTTAACGTCAAGCCCCTCAAGACGTAGTTGGAACGCGTTTTCGGTCGATTAGAAATTTGATCAAGCATCAATGCCCCGGAGAAATCCCACAGTCACAGTTTGAAACTCGCCGCATTCGTCAATCCGCCAAGCAGCAGCAACAACAACGCTTTCTGCGCGTGCATGCGGTTTTCGGCCTGGTCGAAGACTATGGATTGCGGGCCGTCGAGCACCGCGTCGGTGACTTCGGCGTTGCGGCGCGCGGGAAGGCAGTGCATGAAGACCGCATGGCTGTTGGCCCTTTGCATCAGCGTTTCGTTCACCTGGAAGGGACGGAAGATGGGCGCGCGCTTGCTCGATTCGTGCTCCATGCCCATGCTGACGCAGACGTCAGTGTAGATGGCGTCGGCGTTTTCGGCGGCGGCTTGTGGGTCTTGCAGCAGGCGGATTTCGCAGTTGTTGGCCTGGGCGATGTCGCGGGCGAGAGTGACGATTTCAATGTCGGGCGAGTAGCCGCGCGGCGTGGCTACGGTGACATTTGCGCCGAGTTGCGCGCCGGTGAGCATCAGCGAGTGGCATACGTTGTTGCCATCGCCGACATAGGTGAAGTTGAGGCCGGCGGCGGTGCCGAAGTGCTCTTCAAGGGTCATAAAGTCGGCCAGCGCCTGGCAGGGATGCTCAAAGTCAGAGAGCGCGTTGATGACGGGGACACGCGAGTTGGCGGCCATTTCGGTGATGGTGTCGTGCGCGTAAGTGCGCAACACGATCACATCGACCCAGCGCTCAACATTGCGCGCAACGTCGGCGATGGATTCGCGTTCACCGAGCGGCGAGCCGGTGTGGTCGACGAAGATTGCGTTGCCGCCCATGGTGTTGATGCCGGTCTCGAAAGCCAGGCGCGTGCGCAGGCTGGCCTTCTCAAACATGAGAACCATTTGTTTCGCATCAAGCGCGTGGCGGTACTCGCGCGGATTGCGCTTGACATCGTGGCCGAGTTTGAGAATGGCGCGCACTTCGCCGCTGGAGAGATCGGCGATGGAACACATGTCTTCGCCGGCGAGGCGCGCGGCGGCGGCGAGAATGTCTGGATCTTTTTGTACCGGCACGGCAATGAATGGGCGTTCGATGGTGGCTTTGCTAGACATGGTTCAGACCTCCTGTTGCGTGAGCTGCGGTGTTGGCGTTGGTGCTGACTGCGCCAGCGTGTTCGGTGAAGATTTCGTCCATAGCAGTGATGGCGGTGTCTACGTGAGTGCGCTGCAAAATGTACGGCGGCAGGAAGCGCAGCACCGTGTCGCTGGTGCAGTTGATGAGGATATTTCGCTTGAGCATTTCGGCAACGGTGAGCTTGGCGAGATCGGCGGAGTCAAGTTCTGCGGCAACCATGAGGCCTTTGCCGCGCACGTCGATGATGGCGCTGTGGCGCGCGGCCAGAGAGCGGAGTTGCTTCTGGAAGTAGTCGCCAACTTCGGTTGCGTGGGCGAGGAGATTCTGCTTTTCGATGTAGTCGATGACGGCGATGGCGACGGCGCAGGCCAAGGGGCCTCCGCCAAACGTAGTGCCGTGCATGCCGGCATGGATGGCGCGGGCAGCTTCCTCGGTGCAGAGCATTGCGCCGAGCGGGATGCCGCCGGCGATTGGCTTGGCCAGCGTGGTGACATCCGGCTGAATGCCGTAGTGCTGATAGGCGCACCACTTGCCGGTGCGGCCCATGCCGGATTGAATTTCATCCACGATGAGCAGGGCGCCGGTCGATGAGGCGAGCGCGCGGGCTTCCGCGAAAAACTCCTGCGTGAGCGGGCGAACGCCGCCTTCGCCCTGAATGGCTTCAACGAGGATTGCGCAGATTTCGCTGGAGAATTTGGCGCGCAGATCGGCGACGTCGTTGAAACGGACGAACTCGACTCCGGGAACAACCGGGCCGAAGGGTTCGCGGTACTTGGCCTTGTATGTGGTCGAGACGGAGCCGAAGGTCCGGCCGTGGAAGCTCTGCTCCAGGGCTAGAAACTTCGTTCCGATTTGCTTTCCTTCGGAGCGAAGCAGGCCGGCATAGGCACGGGCCAGCTTCATGGCGGCTTCCCAGGCTTCGGTGCCGGTGTTGGAGAAGAAAACGCGATCGAGGCCCGTGCGTTCGGTGAGGCGCAGCGCGAGTTCCGCCTGGCCTTCGTGATAAAACAGGTTCGACGTGTGAATGAGCGCGCGACTCTGGCGGGCGATGGCCTCTTCGATAACCGGATGGTTATAACCGAGAGCGTTGACGCCGATGCCGCTAAGCAGATCGAGGTACTTCGTACCGTTCTCGTCGATGATGTGGACGCCCTCGCCTCCGACAAAGAGGATGGGGTTGCGTTCATAGGTGGAGAGCAGAAGCTTTGCTTCCGCGGCGCGAATTTGATCGAGCTTCGTCATTTTCATTTTCCTCAGGCCACCATCACTTCGGTGCCTTGGGCTACGCGTGAACTGCACAGGTCGGGAAGTGAACCGGCAGCCTCGGCGGGAAGAATTCTTACGCGCTTTACGCCGTTCAGCAGGGCTTCACGGCAGGCGCTGAGCTTGGGCAACATGCCGCCGGAGATGACGGCGCTTTTGGCCATCTCGGCAATTTGATCGATAGACAGCCATCGGAGGACCTCGCCGTTTGCGCCCTTGACGCCGGGGACGTCGGTGAGGAAGACAAGCGCATCGGCGCGGCAGGCAATGGCGCAGGCCGCGGCCATTGCATCGGCATTTACATTGTAGTATTCGCCGTCGAAGCCGAGAGCCATGGAGGAAAGAACGGGGACGCCGTTCAACTGCCAGATTGCTTCGATCCAGCGCGGATCGCTGGCAACGATTTCGCCAACGAAGCCAAGGTCGGGAGCGGTGCGTTTTTTGCGCGCGCGAAAGAGCAGGCCGTCGCCGCCGGAGAGGCCGACTGCCGGTTGGCCCAGCGCACCTAATGCGGCGACGAGGCTTTTGTTGACCTTGCCGGCGAGGACCATCAGTGCCACGTCACGGGTTTGCGCATCGGTGATGCGAAGACCATTGATAAACCTGCTCTCGATGCCGAGCGCCTTGAGCGTGCGGGTCAACTGCACGCCGCCGCCGTGGACCACGGCCACCTGGTTGCCGTCGCGCACAAGCTCTGTGATGGCGCGCATGGAGCCAGAGAGGAGCGATGGAGTCTCAAGGCCCGCGCCACCAAGTTTGACGACATACTTCATTCGAGATCCTCCACGGCGGGTTTCATTCCAGGCCCTCGGCTTCACGCCAGCCCTGCATCACGTTCAGATTTTGCACAGCCTGCGAGGCCGCGCCCTTCAACAAATTATCGAGACAACTGACGATCACCGCGCGGCGGCCATCGGGCGCGAGCTGGAAGCCGATGTCGGCGTAGTTGGTGTGCACCACGTGCTGGATTTGCGGGAGCGCCTTCTCGTGAAGACGCACCATTGGGCTGTTGACAAAAAAATCACGGTAAATCTGTGAGATGCTCTCCGCGGTTTGCGCGCTCAAAAAACGCACGTAAATCGTCGACAAAATTCCCCGTGGAATGGGCAGCAGATGGGGGGCGAAGACGATCTGGCTTTTTTCGAGCGCAATCTGCTCCAGCAATTCGCCGGTGTGGCGATGGGTGAATACGCCGTACGCGGAGAGATTGTCGGCGGCATACATGAAATGCGTTTTGGCGGTGGGCGCTTTGCCTGCTCCGCTGACGCCGCTTTTGGAGTCGGCAACGATGCCGTGGTCGAGGTCGACCAGGCCGGCTGCGACAAGCGGCTTGAGGGCGAGAATGATGGAGGTTGCGTAGCAGCCGGGGTTGGCGACCAGGCGGGCGCCGGCGATCTGCGCGCGATACAGCTCGGGCATGCCATAGACGGCTTGCGCCTGGATGCCCGCGGCGAGGTCGGTGCCTTCGTCATCGAAGTTGTAAACGGCGCGATTGGCCGCATCTGTGAGCCGCCACGCGCCGCTAAGATCAATCACGCGCAGGCCGTGATCGAGAGCTTCAGGAACCCACTCGCGCGACTGCTCGTGCGGGGTGGCGAGAAACAGAACTTCAACGCCGAGGCGCAAGAGCAGTTCCCAGGAAAAAGGCTGGAGCTTGAGGCCGGCGGCAAGGCTGCCTGCCAATTGGGGATGAATTTCGGCCAGAGGAATTCCGCCGCGGGCTTCGTCTTTAGCGTCGACACGGCCGGCAAAGACCGGCGGCGCGCCTTCGAGACGGGGGTGGTGTAGCAGCAGGCGCGCCAACTCAGCGCCTGCATAGCCGGTGACTCCCACCACTGCGGTTTGTACGGGGTTGCTCATGACTCGAGAATCGTCCTCAGGCGCGCTTCCACCTCGCCTGCACGGCGGGGGTCGGGGCAGATGACCAGCACCGTGTCGTCACCGGCGATGGTGCCCAAAACTTCTGGCCAACCTTCGCGGTCGAGAGCGGCGGCAACCGGCTGCGCACCGCCCATGGTGGTGCGGACGACCACCTGATTCATGGCCTGGCGTACCTGCAGGCCGAAGCCTTCGATCATTTCCGCAACCGAAGGAGGGCCGTCGTCCAAGATGGCAGCGGAAGCGCCGTTGCTGCCGTTGGGCAGGGAGTAGCCGCCGGGGCCTTTGGAGAGCCGGAGTTCGTGGATGTCGCGCGATAAAGTGGCCTGGGTAACCTCAAAGCCGCGGCGGCGCAGCTTGCGGCGCAACTCGTCCTGGTTGGAGACCAGGGAGTGGCCGACGAGTTCCCGTATCGCGTTGTGCCGTTGAAACTTCATTGCCGCCTCAGGAGCCTTCGACCCGGCATGGCGGGCAAAGGTAAAGCGCGGCTCGCAGTTCTGCGGCCGCGCTTGTATAAATATACAACTGAAATGCATAAGTATGCAAAGAAAGTTCGTCACTTTCTTGAAATCGGAAGCGCAGGGGACAAGCGGGGAGGATTTCGCTCCGGCCCTACGGGACGGAATCGATGATCTGGACGGCTCACCCCGGATTTCGCTGCGCTTCATCCGGGGCTATTTTCGAACGTCCCTCCGAGACGACGACGGCCGGCCTTTCGCTTCGCGATGAGGAAAAATGGCTTCGGCCAATGTTGACGACCCCCAAGTGCGCCGCATTTTGCAGGGGTTCGCTGGAGGGCGCCTGCGCTGGTACACTCTCGACTGGCCGCGATGAAGGTCTTTTCGCGCACCCAGGCTCGATTCCATGACGACGACAGCACCGATTTCCACCATCAACGACCTGTTTCGCCGCATCGCGGCCAGCACCAACCCGCGCGCCGTGCTTTGGCAGGACGAGTTTGGCCAATGGCTGCCGATTTCTTCCGACCAGATGTACCACAGGGTAAGGGCGCTGGCGGAGGCGTTCTTAAGCTGGGGCGCGAAGAAAGGCGACCGCATTGCGCTGATTGGCGAGAATCGCTGGGAGTGGGCGGTGACGGACTTTGCCTCGCTGGCGATTGGGGCTGCCAATGTGCCGATTTATCCGACGCTTACGGGCGACCAGGTGGCGGCGCTGGTGCGCGATGCGGGCTGCAGGATCGCGGTGGTATCGAACCGCTTGCAGTTTGACAAGCTGAACGCGGTTCGCTCGCAGACGGAACTGGAGCGAATTGTGATCATGGATTCGGCAGCGCCGCCGGAGGGCGCGATTGCGCTTGGTGAAGTACTGGCTGGTGCCGACGAGCGCGGCGCCGAGCGCGACTCTGTGTTCGATGCGCTGGTGCTATCCGTGGAGCCGAAGGACCTGGCTACGCTGATTTATACCTCGGGGACCACCGGGGAGCCGAAGGGCGTGGCGCTGACGCATGGCAATATTGCCGCAAACCAGAACTGTGCAGCAGCAGGTTTCAACTTCAATTCCACCGATTCCTGCATTTCGTTTTTGCCCCTCTCGCACATTACGGCGCGTGCGCTGGACTACATCATGTTTTACTACGGTGCGCAGGTGGCCTACTGCTCGCAGTTCGACAAACTGCCGCAGGCGATGAAAGAGATCAGGCCGACGGTGCTGGTGGGCGTGCCGCGCGTCTACGAGAAGATTCGCCAGGCGGTGGAAGCGAAGTCGGCCGCGTCGCCGGTAAAGAAGCGGATTCTGGCCTGGGCTGTGCGCCTGGGCGCGAAGTACCGCGACACGGTTTACGACGGAAAAAAGCCCAAGGCGATGCGCTGGAAGCTGGCGGAAAAGCTGGTGTACTCCAAAGTGATGGAGGCGTTTGGCGGGCGGGTGCGGATCTTTGTCTCAGGCGGCGCGCCACTGGGCATCGATACAGCCAAGTGGTTTGCCTCGGCGGGGATCGCGCTGTGGGAAGGGTACGGGCTCACGGAGACTTCGCCGGTGATTGCGCTCAACACTCCGGTGAATCACCGCATGGGTTCGGTGGGCAAGCCGTTGCCGAACGTTGAGCTGAAATTTGCCGGAGATGGGGAGCTGCTGGTGCGCGGTCCCTCGGTATTTGCGGGCTACTGGCAGAAGCCGGCGGCAAATGCGGAGTGTTTCGATGCGGAGGGCTGGTTCCGCACCGGCGACATTGCGCATCTGGACGAGGATGGATTTCTCTACATTACGGATCGTAAGAAGGAACTGCTGAAGACCTCCGGCGGCAAGCTGGTGGCTCCTCAGCCGATTGAGAACAAGCTCAAAAACAATGTGCTGGTGGCGCAGGCCGCACTGGTGGGCGACAGACACAAGTTTATCTCCGCGCTGATTTCTCCGAATTTTGTGGCACTGGAGGGTTGGGCGCGCCAGCGTGGCCTGGAAGCAAACAGCCGCACCGAACTTGTGGCGCACAGCCGCGTGATCGCGCTCTATGGCGAGATCGTCAGCGAGGCGAACAGCGGGCTGGCCAATTTTGAGACGCTCAAGCGCTTCCGCGTGGTGGCGGAGGAGTGGACGCAGGAGTCGGGCGAGCTGACGCCTTCAATGAAGCTGAAGCGGCGTGTGATTACGGCAAGGTACGCGGAGGTAATCGACGCACTCTACGCGGACGAAGCAAGCGCGCGAGGCGAACCGGGTAGATAATACTGCGGCGAATTCCTTTACCCACCAGGCTGCGGTCGTCCCAGAGCCTGTGCAGTCCGCGAAAGAAGGGCGCGCCCCAGGCTCCCATCGCCAGCAGGCTGCCGAAGAGGATGATGGCGTCGATGTTGAGCCTTCCTGCACGCGACCAATAGGCATCGGGATTGAGGTTGAGCCAGAGCGCGAACTCGTCAAGGGTGAGCGCTGCGCCGGCGCCGTAGCTGACCGACATGAGGCGGCTGAAGAAGATGGACATCGGCGTATGGTTTCGTCCCAGGTCCATGAGCCAGCCGTAGCCTACCAGCAGCAGAATCAGGATTCCCCAAACCAGATGATGAATGTGGCGGCCTCCTACCAGCACCCAGTTGAACGGGCCTACATTGTGGCGGATGAGGCTCACCAGCACGCGGACGCCAATAAACGTAATGGCGAAGGAGACCGAGGCAATGAACATGCGGCGGCGCGGCCGATCGGGGATGGTTGCGCGAACGAGAAGCCCGAGCCGCGTGAGTTCCAGAGATATAAGCAAGGAGATGACGACCAGCGCAGCGAACGCCAGCAGGATGAGTGCTCCGGTTCCGGGCATACCCTTATTGAAACATTCCCGCGCGGCATTTTGGGGGTGGAAATCGAGCCCACGAAAAAGTTTCGGAACGTGAGCCCGGTCACGATTTCTCTTTACAGTGCCGCGCTACACTGGTTAAGGCGTCGAACCGGGGGCAATCCCGAGTGCGCAGGAAGCAAGAATCAGGGAGAGGCTCCCGGCACGGTCAGCGCAACCCATGGGCGGCCGTGCGAATTCGATGAGGAGATTTTGCGATGCGAGTTGCTTTGTTGACCGGAGGCGGCGATTGCCCCGGATTGAATGCGGTGATTTACGCGGCTGTGAAAAAGGGCATCAACCACTATGGTGACGAGTTCATCGGCTTTTTGAACGGCTGGCGCGGCGTGCTGGACAACAACTTCATTCCCCTCACGCTGGAGAGCATCGACGGCATTCAGTTGAAGGGCGGGACGATTCTCCATTCCTCGCGCACCAATGTGAAGAAAATTCCGGGCGGCATTGAAAAGGTGCAGGAAGTTCTGAAGTTGAACAAGATCGATGCGCTGATCGCTCTGGGCGGAGACGACACGCAATCGGTAACTCTCTATCTGAGCGAAAACGGCGTGCCCAGCGTGGGTGTGCCCAAGACCATCGACAACGACATCAACGGCACCGATACGACCTTTGGGTTTGACACTGCGGTCATGATAGCTACCGAGGCGATCGACCGGATTCATACCACGGCCGACTCTCACAATCGGGTGATCGTGGTGGAAGTGATGGGGCGCGACGCGGGCTGGATTGCCTATGCGTCGGGTGTGGCCGGCGGGGCGCACGTGATCCTGGTGCCGGAACGGGAGATCGACATTGACCATGTGTGCGCGCTGCTCAAGTACAACTACGATCACGGCAAGCATTACGGCGTGGTGGTGGTAGCCGAGGGCTGCCATCTGCCGGAAGTGGGCCAGGTGATCGGTTCGGCGCAGGTTGATTCCTTCGGCCATGCGCGCCTGTCCGGGATCGGCGAGGCACTGGCGGATTTGATCGAAGAGAAGACCGGCTTTGAAACCCGCTCGGTGAACCTGGGGCACACGCAACGCGGAGGCGTTCCCACTGCCTATGACCGCACGCTGGGGCAGCGCTACGGGCTGCATGCCATCGACATGGTACACGAGGGCAAGTGGGGGCGGATTGCGGTGCTGAAGGGGCTCGACATCACCGACATCACGATCAAGGAGGCGATTGCGACGAATCGCCGGCTGGATCGGCGCTTCTTCGATGTGATTTCAGATTTGGAAGCAAAGGTGTAAAGGGTTCAAGCATTTTTGAATTGCACACGAAGGCCATCCTCAATGCGGGATGGCCTTTTTGCTGTGCGCCGAGGGTGCGGTAGAGTTGGGCTGTGCTCTATCGCCTTTACAAGCCGGAAGATTTCGCCGCGCTGTATGCGATTGAGGAGGTGTGCTTTCAGCCGCCGCATCGATTCAGCCGCGGCTATATGCGGCAACTCATTCGCCAGTCCGATTCCGCTACTTGGATTGCGGATGATGGCGAGCGGATGTGCGGCTTTGGGTTGGTCGAGTGGGAGCGGGAACGCGCCGGCGTGGTGGCATACGTCCAAACGCTCGAGGTTTTGCCCGATATGCGTGGACAGGGCCTAGGCGCGGAGCTGCTGCGGCGCATGGAGGGCTCGGCACGCGCCGCGGGGGCGGAGACAATCCGGCTGCATGTGGATGAGGCGAATGCGGGCGCTGTACGCGTCTACCAGAGGCAGGGGTTCAAACTCAGCGGACGCGAAGAGGGCTATTACGGGCGCGGCAGGGCGGCGCTGATCTATGCAAAGAGCTGCGGCCGGGAGGACGGTAGGTCAGGGCTTCAGCCCTGACACCTGTGCCGCAAAACATGTCGGCCTTTAGGCACTGAGGCATTTTCCTAACTTGACAGTTTGAATCCCGAGAGCCAAAGCCTTTATCAATTCAGACCTCCTATGTCCGCGCTAAAACCCTGACCAGCCTCGGAAACGAATTCATGAACAGGTTCTTAAAAGCTGATCTTGTTTTTCGGGAACCAGGTGAGCTGGATGGTGGTCGTGGTCACCGTCTGCTGGCTGGCCGGATAGGTCGGCGTTCCAGTGGGATAGATGGGCGCCAGCCAACGCTCGTAGGCGAAGTTACCGTTCACTTCGAAGTCCTTGCCGATGCGCTTGACCACCTGGAAGTTTACGTCGTTGAGCGTCGTTCCACCGGGGATGAAGTCCTTGGCGGCCTTTTGATTGCGGAAGCCGGCCTCGATCCACTCGTTGCCGCTCAAGTGGTAGGTGAGCCAAGCCTGGCCGCCTTTGCCTTCGCGGCCCACCCAGTCTCCAAAGAGCTGTCCGTTGTTGGTATAGCCCTGGCGCTGAACGCCTTCCCAGTACTCGAATTTGCCATACCTGCTATCGGATGTGGAGGGGTCGGTGTTAACCGCTTCCACGCGCAGGTCGAGCTTGGAAACGCCGGGGAAATGGGAGAGATAGAGGCCCGGCCGGTAGCATGATCGCCGCGGAGAGTCGGCGGGCGAAACCTCGTCATGGGCCTCTGAGTCGGTGTAGAACGTGAGCCATTTGCGGACGAAGGGGAGCCGGTAGGAAACGTCGAATGCGCCAAAACGGGCGCCGGGATCGGCCGAACTGTACTTAACCGGACCCTGCGGCGCGGTGACGCTGAAGAAGCTGCGCAGAAATGAGTGCAGGTTGATGGGCTCGTGGTTCTTGCCTCCCCAGATGACCGTACGCTCGAATCCGAATTCCAGATTCTCGGTTGGCTTGAAGCTGACTTTTTCGGCGTGGACCCAGGGGTCGTTGGGAAAGACGTGGCCCTTCAACGATCCGACCAGAAATTCATAGCGGAATGGGCCGGTGATGTAGGAGAGCCCGGGAATGTGCAGCGGCTCTATGCGGTTGATGTGGAAGGCGTAAATATTCTCGGCGTTGTTGGAGTATGCCATGCCTGCTCCCAGGCCGGGGCCAAGCCATTCGTCCTGCTTGCCGAATGAAATCTCGTGGTTCAGGTAATGGGCGGAGGCGTAGGCTTCCATGATTCGTCCATTCGTTGCCGTGGGGATCGGACCCACAGGAATGGTGGACAGCACGTTGACCGGAAACGCTACGCAGGAAGGCCCCGAGCCCTTGAGCGCGCAGGTGTTGTTGAAGAAGAAGTTGGTTCCGTCGGCGGTGTCGAGCGCCTGGGCCAGACCGTTGGCGTAGCCGGCGGCCGACGGCGCGCCCTGAAACTCGCCTCGGACATAGATCAGAAATCGGCCGGCGGAAGCGTAGCCGCTGGCGCCGGAGTAGTCATTGAAGCCCGACTGGTAGGGGCGGCCGTAGTCGTTGATCACCGTGGAGCCGAGATGGAAGCTGTCGCGCAGGGGCGTGCCGCTAATGGCGCGCTCGGCAGAGTAGATCGACTCGACGCGCGTGTTGCCCTTGTGAACGCCGCAGGGACCCTGGACATCGAAATGCAGTTCGTGGGACAGGGCTTCGTAAATCCCTTGCGCCTCGTCGGTCGCGGGTCCGGGGTCGGCGTCTTCAATGCGCGCGCCGGCTTCCTCCAGCATGTGCTCCAGGCTGGAGCGGGTGTAAGGGCGCATGCCCAGGTAAACGGTATCCACGAAGCCGAGCCCGTAGAGCCGCCACACGGCAGGATAGACCCAGCTATCGATCGGGACGTAGGGGGAATCGAGAAGGGAAGGTTCGCAGACGGACGTAGCCTGAGCGGAGTTGCTGCCTGGTTGACCTTCGCCCTGGGGTGCACCGGGCTGCTCGGCTGGGGCGGGATTGGCCGCGAACAGGAGAAGCCCCGCCAACACGACTGCAGTTTGAATGACAGGAATCAGGGACAAACGTCTGCTCACGTCCATTCAATCACTTTATCATTCGTCGACCCATGGAGTTCAGGGGAAGGCGGTGCGCGACGGTCTCGGGATGGCCGGGAGTCGGAGCCATTTGCCTGTTCGTCAGCCAGGATATAAGCCTTTGCTGCTGAGATACTTCCTCATATTCTCCAGAGGGTCGCCGGGACCCGTAATGCGGCAGTCGATGAGGGTCGGTCCGTGGCCTTTGCGGGCGTGGGCAATGGCTTCGGACGCTACCCGAAAAACGGCCACCACGTCATGGCCGTCCACGCCGATCAGGGGGAAGGCGTATCCGCGCCGCTTGGTTGGGACGGTTTCCGCGCCGGGCGCGGCGGAGGCAGCCGCTGGTCCGAATAGCGAAGCGAGGGGAAGCGAGACAAAGAGGATGGGCAGATTGTGATCGGCGGCTTGGGTCAGCGCCCTGAGCCATGAGGGTTGAGCGCTTGCCGAACTGGGCGAAAACAGCAATGTGACCTTACGGCTGTCCTGCTGGGCAAGTGTTGAGCGCGTTGCGCGTGAGGCGCTGGAAGCGACGGACACAACGGGATTGATGGCCTTCAAGGCGGCTTCCGGCCAGCGACCGGCAACGATTGTGTCGTCGGCAAGCAAGTCAATGGCCGCGCCAACGGCGGTCGCCTCGTGGCCCAGGACCGAACTGGCGCCATTCCTTTTGCGCCGACCGCGGACGCCCTCGGCGATGCGCCGGCATTCGACCATGGCGGCATAAAGAGTGAGCAGTTTACGGTTGGAGATGAGCGAGAAGCCCTCATCTGCGGGCGCAAGTTCGGTTTTGCTTTTGGTCATGGTGAAAGGGAGATTTACCGGTGCAGCGATTGTAAATGGGCCGCGGGCCTCCTCCCAGAGGGAGGCGTCGAGAATAGCCCAGGATGGAGTCCGCGATGGCGGACGAAATCCTGGGGAGAGGCGCGAAACTATCCCACCGCCCCGGAGGGCGCGGTTCGATGCCAGACCATAACCTGATTCCAGGTCCACGCAGTTGCCGGGAAGGACGTGCTTCCATAATCGCGAAGGCAGATGCTAGGGTTGCGGATATGGGTTCAGCAACGGCCGATGTGCGCGGCAAGATCGGGTTGCCGGTTCCGATTCGTGAACTGGCGGCGAAGACCTGGGACGTAATCGTTGTGGGCGCGGGCCACAACGGGCTGGCCTGCGCGGCCTACCTGGCGCGTGCCGGGCAGCGCGTGCTGGTGGTGGAGAGCCGCGCGCGCGTGGGCGGCGCCTGCACCATCGAAGAGCCGTTCCCAGGAGTGCGGATGTCTCCCTGTGCCTACCTTGCGGGACTGCTGCATCCGGTGGTGCTGGAAGAACTTGGCCTGTCCCGACGCGGCTATGTGTGGACGCCGGCAGTGAATGGGCTGTTTGTTCCGTTCCTCGATGGATCGAGCATTCAATTGTGGGACGATGACGACCGCTGCGCGGAGGAAGTGCGCGCTTTGGCTCCGGGCGACGTAGAAGGCTGGCGCGCCATGAGCGACGTTATCCGGCGCTTGCGGGACAGGCTGCGGCCCGCGGGGGAGGGCGATGTCTGGATCGGCGAGCCACCTACGCGCGAGCAGATTGAAGAGCGGCTGGGCGACGACCCTGAGGCTAAGTCGGTCCTCTTCGACTGGTCGATGGCGGAGTTTGTGGAGCGCTACTTGCAGGACGAGCGGCTGCAGATTGCATACCTAGGCCAGGGCGTGATCGGCACCAACGCCAGCCCGTTCGATGCGGGCACGGCGTCCATTCGATTCCATCATTCATCAGGGCGGCTGGGCGGAATGGCAGGAATGTGGGGCTATGTGCGCGGCGGCATGGGCATGGTGTCGTTCTACTTTTGCGATGCGGCGCGCGAGGCGGGTGCGACGGTGGTGTCGGCCGTGCCGGTCGAGAAGATCGTACCGGGAGAAGGAATCGAACTCGAAGGGGGCGAGCGAATCTCGGCGCGCATTGTTGTTTCGAATGCCGATCCAAGACGGACGCTCACTATGCTGGGCGGCGATGCCGATGAAGGCTGGCGCGCGCAGGTGGAGCGCGTGCCCATGGAGGGCTGCACGGTCAAGCTCAACGTGCATCTGCGCGAGCTGCCCAACTTCACGGCGCGGCCCGGAGTGAACGAGCCACATCACTACGGCCAGATCAATGCCCCGCTGACAAAACAAGAATGGAAGGCGGGATTTGCCGCTGCGCGGCGGGGCGAGCTTCCCGATCATCTGTGGTGCGAACTCTACTTCCAGAGCGCGCATGATCGTTCGATTGTTCCCCGAGGCGAGCACACCATGAGCGTGTTTGCGCAGTATGTTCCCTACAAGTTCGCGCAGGGAAGCTGGGACGAACGGCGCGACGAAGTGCGCGCGCTGGCCATTAAATCGTTGCGGCGGTTCTGTTCCAACATCGACAGCGCAGTGATCGATGCTCAGGTGCTCGGGCCGCCGGATATCGAGCAGAAAGTCGGCCTCACGGGCGGACACATCTTCCAAGGCGAATGCCTGCCTCCGTATATGTGGGCCAACCGGCTCTCCGCGCGAACTCCAATGCAGGGCGTGTATCTCTGCGGCGCGGCCACGCACCCCGGCGGCTCTGTCATCGGCATCAACGGCCGCAACGCAGCAATGGCGGTGCTCAAGGATCTCGGCAAAATTTAGCTGCGCCGGCACCTTCGGCTCTGTTATGCTGCGCCCTACATGGCCGACATTCCAGCACTCAAACGAGGCATACGGTTCCGCGACCTGGTGCTGTTCTACGTGGTGGTTGTGCTCAGCGTGCGCTGGACCGCATCCGCAGCCACCGCCGGCCCCAGCATTCTGATCGTCTGGCTGGCCGCGCTCACTTGTTTCTTCATTCCGCTTGCCGCGAGCGTGATGGAACTTTCTTCGCGCCATCCCGAAGAAGGCGGCATTTACATCTGGACTCGTGAAGCCTTTGGCGATTTTTCAGGCTTCATCTGCGCCTGGACGTACTGGATGAGCAACCTGCCTTTCTTCGCCGGCGTGCTCTACTTCGGCGCCGCTTCCACGCTGTATGCGTTTGGTCCACGGGCACACGGGCTGGCCGCGAATCCGCTTTACTACATCGCCTTCGCCTTATTCTGGCTGTCGATGATTACCTTGCTCAACATTCGCGGAGTCGACGTGGGCAAGTGGCTCAACAACATTGGAGCACTGGGCAGCCTGGTGCCGCTGACCGTTCTGATCCTGCTTGCCGCGGTTTCATACTGGCGCTTCGGCCCTGCCATTCACGTTACAAGCTCCAGCCTCGTTCCCCATTGGTCGCTGGACAATGCAGTCTTCTGGTCCAACGTCTTCTTCGCCTTCAGCGCCATTGAGGCCGCGTCAGCCATGGGTGACGAAATCCAGAATCCCCGCCGCAACATTCCCCTGGCATTGCTGGTGGGCGGCGGCCTTCTCGCCATCGGCTACATTGGCGGCACCGCTGCGCTGCTGCTTACGCTGCCGGCCCAGTCGGTCGGCGGCCCTGACGGCTTTGTCAATGGGGTTCACATGCTGGCCAGCCGCCTCGGTTTCGGGTGGCTGCTGGTGCCCATCGCGTTGCTCGTTGCGCTCAACTCCGTTGGCGGAGCGGCAGCGAATCTCTCTTCTACCGCGCGCCTTCCCTTTGTCGTCGGCGTCGATCGCTATCTTCCTCCCGCCTTCGGATGGATTCATCCGCGCTATCGCACGCCTTGGGTCGCCATCGGCGTGTATGGCGCGGCGGGAATTGTCGTCGCCATGCTCAGCCAAGCCGGGACCAGCGTTCGCGGGGCTTATAACGTGCTTGTCAGCATGTCTGTGATTTCTCTGTTCATCCCGTATCTCTTTCTCTTTTCCGCCATGATCAGGCACCAGGGACGTCCCACAGCGCCGCAGGTTCGACGTGTTCCTGGAGGCAAGCCAGTCGCGATTGTGCTGGCATCGATTGGGCTTATCAGCACGGCTGCGACGATCGTCTTATCCACAATTCCCGGAGCCGACGAAGTCGACAAGCCGCTGGCTGTTGCCAAGGTACTGGGAGGGACGTTTGTGCTGGTGGGGCTGGGGGTCGCGGTGTTTTTGTATGCGCGATTCAAAGCGCGATCGATGCGTTTGCACAGATCGCAGTTTTGAAGGGTACGGGCTTCAGCCCGTACATAATGGACGCGAATTGCACTTGGGCTTTAGCCCCTGAGGGAATGTGAACCCAGTTAAAATGGAGGTTCTGAACGCGGCTTGCGCCGCGCAGACAATTTCAAATAATCGATCGAAGGAGTTATGTACGGGCTGAAGCCCGTACCCTTCATCGTTGTTTGAGAGCAACGACCGCAGCCGCCTTATCTACGTCGAATAATCCGCGTTGATGTGGATGTATTCGACGGTGAGGTCGGTGGTCAAGAAAACGCAGCTGCCCGAACCCTGGTGCAGCTGGATGTTGATGGAGAACTCCGGCTGCGCAATGGTTTCGTGTGCCGCGGCTTCATCGAACTCCGCGGCGCGGCCTCCGTCACGGCATATCTGCAAATCGCCAAAGCGGATGTCGATGCGGCCAGGGTCGATCTGCGCACCGGAGTAGCCGATGGCGGCGACCAGACGGCCCCAGTTCGGATCGCTGCCCGCCCAGGCGGTCTTCACCAACGGGGAGTGCGCGATGGCTTTGGCAATCTTCAACGCGTCCGCATCGGAAGCCGCGCCTTCGACGTGCAGTTCGACAACGTGAGTGATGCCTTCGCCATCTGCGACGATCTGGCGGGCAAGCGATTTGCAGACCTGCGTGAGAGCCGCTGCGAAGGGCGCGTACTCCGCGCCGACCGCGACGCCGCTCGCTCCTGACGCAAGCAGCAGAACCGTATCGTTCGTCGACGTGTCGCCGTCGACCGAGATGCGGTTGAAGCTGGTTTCGATTGCTTCGTTGAGATAATTTTGCAGCACGGCGGGCTCGACGGCGGCGTCCGTCAGAATGTAGACCAGCATGGTGGCGTGAGGCACCAGTTGCGGGTGAATCATTCCGGAGCCCTTGCACAGGCCGGCGATTCGGACTTCGCTCGTTGAACTGTCGGCTTCCTGGACTTCAAAGCGGCGAAAAGCAGTTTTCTCCACCGTGTCGGTGGTTAGAATGGCTTGCGCAACCTGCTGGAAGTGGTCAAACTTCGAGCCCAGCGATGCGGCCAGCTCAGGCATTGCGTGGATGAGTTTTTCCGCCGGCAATGGTACGCCGATGATGCCGGTGGACGACGGAAACACCTCTTCGGGCAGGCACGCAAAGATCTCTGCAGCGGCCTTGCAGGTGGCGCGCGCGGCGTCCAGGCCTGCCTGGCCCACCGCGCAGTTGGCGTTGCCGGCGTTGATGGCGGCTACGCGGACCCGGCCGCCGCTGGCGCGCAGGTTTTCCTTGTCCACAATCAGCGGCGCTGCGGTGACGCGATTGGCGGTGAAGGACGCGGCAGCGCTGGCAGGCGCGTCGGCAACGATCAGGGCAAAGTCGGAGCGGCCGCTCTTTTTGAGACCGGCCTTGGTGGCGCCGAACTGAAAGCCCCTGGGAAGCAGGTATTGGGTTGCGTCTGACATCGTGGCTAACCCATTTAATCTAACAGGTGGGTTAGGGGTTAGGGGTTAGGGGTTAGGGGTCAGGGGTCAGGGATTAGGGATTAGGGATTAGGGAACAGGGAACAGAAGGGCAGATGGATGCCGATCGAGCGGGGTGGGTTTGGACGAGGTACTAGAAGGCGATTTTCTTGAACTGCGCGGCGTGAACGTGGCGCGCGGCGAGCGGGTAGTGCTGCACGACGTGAACCTGACCATCCGCACCGGCGAGCACGTTGCCATCATGGGTCCGAACGGTTGCGGGAAATCGACACTGATCATGGCCATGACCTGCCAGGTGTATCCCATCGTGCGTCCCGAGATGCGGGTGCGGATCTTTGGCCGCGAGCGCTGGGACCTGACTCAGCTCAGACGGCACTTTGGCGTGGTGGGTGCGGAACTG
>JBEKFD010000061.1:0-20707 GCA_050013495.1 Occallatibacter sp.
AGCTGCGCGCCTATAACGTCGCGCTCAAAGACGTGGTGGCCGCGGTGGAGCGCAGCAACAATAACGTGGGCGCAAAGGTGATTGAAGCAGGCGACACCGAGCTGATGATACGCGGCATCGGGTTGATCGGCGGGCTGAAGGATATTGAGGATATTTCCCTGGGCGCGTTCAACGGCACGCCGGTCACCGTGGGCAATGTGGGCAGCGTTCAGCTTGGACCGGAGTTCCGCCGCGGTGTTCTCGACAAGGACGGCAAGGAGGCAGTGGGCGGAGTGGTCGTCATCCGCTACGGCGCCAATGCGCGAGAGGTGATCGAGGCCGTCAAGCAGAAGATCGGCGAGATTCAGCCCGGGCTGCCGGCGGGTGTGCGGATCGTTCCGTTCTACGACCGCAGCATTCTCATCGATCATGCAGTAGACACGCTGCGCCACGCGCTGATTGAAGAACTGATTCTGGTCACGCTGGCGCACGTGCTTTTTCTCTGGCACTTCCGCAGCATCCTGGTGGTCACCATACCATTGCCCCTCGCGGTGCTAGGCGCATTTCTGTTCATGAAGGGCGCGGGCATCTCGTCGAACATCATGTCGCTGGGCGGAATCGCCATCGCCATCGGCGTGCTTGTCGATGCGGGCATCGTGATGACGGAAAACGTGATTCGCCAGGCAGAGCAATACGAAGCCGAGCACGGCAACTATCGCGATCACATCTGGGAGATCACGCTCAAGGCCGCAAGGCTTGTGGGCAGGCCCATCTCCTTCGCCATGGTCATCATCATCCTCGCCTTTATCCCGGTCTTCGCGCTCACCGGGATGGAAGGCAAGATGTTCCATCCCCTGGCCTTTACCAAGACGTTCGCCATGGTCTGCTCAACCATTCTGGCTATTACGCTGGTGCCGGTTCTGTGCACATTCCTGATTCGCGGAAAGCTGCACAGCGAAGATGAGAATCCGGTGATGCGGGTGCTGCGCAGTATCTACCGGCCCCTGCTGAGCTGGGCATTGAGGCATGGTGCCATCACGCTCGGCCTGGCAATCGTGCTGTTGCTTGCCGCACTCTATACTGCGACGACCATCGGCTCCGAGTTCATGCCGCCGCTCGATGAGGAGACAGCGCTCTTCATGCCCATCACGGACCCACGCATCTCGCTCACCGAGGCAACGCGAATCCTCCGCCAACAGGATCTGATCATCTCGGCCGATCCGGCCGTCGCTATGGTGGTTGGTAAAGTTGGCCGGGCCGAAACCTCCACAGATCCCGCGCCGGTAAACATGAGCGAGACAACAATCACCTTCAAGCCCAAGGACCAGTGGCCCAAGGGACTTACGAAGGATGCAATCCTCGCGAGGCTCGACGAAAAGCTACAGATTCCCGGCGTGACGAACATCTGGACGCAGCCGATTCGCAACCGCATCGACATGCTCTCCACCGGAATCCGCACGCAGGTCGGCATCAAGGTCTTTGGGACCGACCTTGGCGTGATTGAGGCCAAGTCGGAGGAGATCAAGGGAGTCGTCGCCAAGGTTCCGGGCGCCGTCGATCTTTATGCCGAGCGCACCACGGGTTCGCCGTATCTCGAAATGACCGTCGATCGCGCCGCCGCCGACCGGTATGGGTTGAACGTAGCCGATGTCGAGGACGCAATCGAAACCGCCATCGGCGGAATGAATCTGACCACCACCATCGAGGGCAGGCAGCGCTTCCCGGTGCGGGTTCGCTATGCGCGGGATTTCCGCGAGAACCCGCAGCAACTGGACCAGGTGCTGGTGACCGGAAGCTCCGGCGCTCAGGTGCCGCTCAGCAAAGTGATCACCATGAAAACAACCATGGGCCCGTCGATGATCACCAGCGAAAACGGCCTGTTGCGCGGGGCAGTGCTACTGAATGTGCGCGGGCGCGATGTGGGCGGGTTCGTTGAGCAGGCGCAGCGCGAAGTGGCTGCGCGGGTAAAGATGCCGCCAGGCTACTTTGTCGAGTGGAGCGGCCAATATGAAAACCAGATCAGCGCCCGGAAGAGGCTGGAGCTGGTGATTCCCGCCGTGCTGCTTGTGATCTTCGTTTTGCTCTATCGCACTTACCACTCAGCCAGGGAGGCAGCGCATGTGCTGCTGGCGGTTCCGTTTGCGCTTAGCGGCGGCATATTCCTGGTCAAGATTCTGGGACTCAACTTCTCGGTTGCGGTTTGGGTAGGTTTCATCGCGCTGTTTGGAACAGCGGTGCAAACGGCCGTGGTGATGGTCATCTATCTTGAAGAGGCGGTTGCGCGGCGCAAGCTTGCCGATGGGCATCTCACCCGCGCCGGCCTGCATGCAGCTGTGATTGAAGGCGCGCTGCTGCGGCTACGTCCCAAGGTGATGACCGTGGCTACCGTGGTAGCCGGTCTGCTGCCGCTGCTGTGGTCCACGCGCACCGGCGCAGAGTTCATGAGGCCCCTCGCTGCCCCCGTGCTGGGAGGGATGCTCAGCTCTCTGCTCCACGTGCTGATTGTGACTCCCGTGATCTTCACCTGGCTGCGTGAGCGTGAGCTGCAACCTGAGCAGGCGAAATGAAAGGGCGCGAGCGAAGAAGAGCGCAGCGTTCTTTACCAACCGGAGATCTGCCAGGCGCCGTCTCTTCCGCTAAAGTGAAATGTCTTCTGAGCCTTGTACTGTTTCGGGTCGCCATCCTTGGGATAGACGGTGATCGTTTCAGAGCATGTTAGCGTCGGACTATCCGAAGAGCCGCCCGCCTGGCACCCCTGCTCGCTGGCATCGAATCTCTTGGCCGCATCGCACCAGGCCTGGGCCAGATCTTGCAGCTTGCCCTGGTACTTGCCGCTGAGAGCAGCCTGGCAATCCTTGCGGCTCTTGCCGGAGGCTGCCGCGAACACGCTCTTGTAGGCATTTAACGAGGTTGTCAGCGCAGCCATATCAGGCCCCGCGGCCTTGGCAGCCGGCGGCGGAGTATTGATCACGGGAGGCGCAACCGGCTGAGCCTGCTGCCGCGGTTCATTCACGGTCACAGTCTGCTTTCCAAGGGATGTGCCATTGGCCATCAATTCGTATGTCGTCGTGGTGGCCGGGTAGAGAGGCGCGCTGCCGCGTGCGCCAAGGCCGTCTCCGTAGTTGCTGATCGAGACCGAGGTGGCGTTATTGACTTCCCAGGCCAACTGCACCGAACTGCCCTTTTCGATCGAGTTTGTACTCACCCGCAAGCTTCCCGATGGTGGTATGACCGCAGCCGGGACAGGAACCTGCTGGGCTTGCACCGGCGGCGCCTGCGGTTGCTGCACTGGCGTTGCCTGTTTAGCGGTCGGCTTGTTTGTGTCGACCACAGTCTTGGGCGGGGCCGGCTTGAGGAAAAACGAGTCCGCCGTATTCTGGTTGAGCGCGATTTGGATGCGATTCTCCACCGAGGCGGAATCGTCGAGCGCCGTATATTTGATCGTATGCGGGCCAATGGGGAGATTGATAAGTTGCCCAGTGCTCCTTAGCCCAATATTCTTGCCGTCCACCGCGAGCTTGAACTGGGCCAGATTGCCCTGTGCGGTGAGAGTTCCAGAGGTTCCGGCAGGCAGAAGCTTGGTAAGCGAAACAGCATCCTGGTAGGTCCCACCTGGGCTCACGTCGGCTTTGTCGATAAACGGCTCAAATCCGTCCATGGTGACTTTGAGGTCGTGCGGTCCCGGCTGTACCTTGATGGTCGCCTCGCCGTTTGCGTCTGCAAGCACAGGGGTCCCTTTGTCAATAGAAACCGAAGCGCCCGGCGGGGCTTTGGCAATCTTGATAAAGGCCACAGTCGAAACCGGTGGCGGCTGCAGCTTCCAAATGAAGGTCGCGGCAATGGCCAATACGGCGACGACCCCGGCAACAATGGCCCAGACGGGGAATTTCTTGGGCTTTGCGCCCGCAATGGCAGACAGTTGTGCGTCAAACGCGGCGCCGGCATTGGCCGTCGTCCCCGTCTGTTCCAGAGCTTTCTTGACCGATTGTCCGATGCGCTGCCAGTCCGCCTGTCGCTTGGCCTCGGCGAACTCCATCCACTGGGTCGCGCCTTTCAAGGCAGCAAGAGCGCCCTGGGGGTCGTTCTTCAGCAGCGCGGCGCGCGCTGACTCAATAGACTTCCCGACAATCTCGTTCGCGTATGCAGCACGATCGTTTTGAACTTCCTGGATCGCGCCGGTCAACTCTGCGGATTCCCCGTAGGCGCGAATAACCGCCTGCAACCCTTCCAGCCCGGCAGGAAAGTCCTTCTTCTGGCTCGCCGCGCGTGCCGCTGATATCGCCTTGCCGGTAACCTGCTTTTGCTCCTGCTCGGCCTGCAGGGAGGTCAGAAGTTCTTGAAGAACCGAAATCGCTGGCGTTGCTGCGAGCTGTTCGCGCACCACTCGGATCGCTTCGCCATACTCGCCGCGATCGCGCAACTGCGCGGTGCGCTGCTGCACCTGCTCGATCTGGCGGGCGAATTCAGCCTGTTGCTTGCGCGCCCTATCCGCTTGTACGGCCGCCAGAAGCTCCTGCAATGCCGGATTTCCAGGCATGGTGCTGAGTTGCCCCTGCAGCAACTGAAGCGCTTCGTCAAGCTCGCCGCGCTCCCTCAGCAAGGCCACGCGCTTTTCCAGGACATCGAGCTTGCGAGCGAAGGCCGACTGCTGTTCCCGGATCTCTTCAAGCAGCCGGGACAGGGAAGCGTCGCCAGTCTCCTGAATGCCCGATTGCAGAATACGGATCGCATCGTCCAGGCGCCCTTCGCGAATCAAGGCGCGGCCCTCTCCGGCGCAGCGCTCGATAATCACGCCGCGTTGCAGGCGCGTCTGTTCGTCGCGCGCAAAGGCCAGCAGATCTTCTATGTCCGATTGGCGGCCATACTCGAGTTGAAACGACTCCAGGACTCCGATTGCCTTGTCGTACTGCTTGCCGTTCAGCAGATCGCGCGCCTTCAGAAGTGTGGACGCATGTACCTGCTCCAACTGGAGCGCATCCATTCGCTGCCGCAACGAGCGCTCATACGCAATCAGTTGTTCTTCCCCCGGCATCTTGTCCAATGCCTTATGAAGAACGGCCAGAGCTTCCGCCGGGGAACTTGCGAACAGCTCTCTGGCCTGGGAGATGGCGGCATCGACAAAGCGCTTCGACTCAAGCTTCTGTGCCTCGGAGTCCACCTCGGCTTTCAGGCGATGCAGCATCGTCTCGTTAGGCAGCTTTTCAATCGCGCGACTGAGCAAATCCGATGCCTGATCGAGGGAATCCGTTCGCAGGAATTCGCTGACCCGCTTTTGAATCTCGTCAAGGATGGCCTTGCGTTCTTCCTGCTCCCTCGCCCTGGCCAGTTCACGGCGCAACTTCTCGGTTTCAAGGTTGGCGCCATCGATGCTGTCCGCTTCCGTGAGAAGCTTGTCGACAACCGCGAAGTTCCGGGCTGAAAGCTCCCGGCGGGCGGTTTCCAGAATCTCCAGAATCCTGCCCTTCTGTGCTTCAATCTCAGCTTGCCTGGCCAGAACGGCGTTCAGCGACGAGAGCTTCCGGTTTTCCGGGTCCTCCTGCAATGCCCTGGTTACAATGCGCAGGGCCGCGGTGATATCTCCCCGGTTCTTGGCCAGTTCGGCGTCTGTCAGGGCCTTCGCGCTCAACTCGGAGCGCCGCTTCCTGTCCTCGACAGTCTGAATCTTCTCTTTGAGTTCGGCAGAGGCGGGATCGAGATTCTGCGCTTCCCGCAGTTGATTGAGCGCCTCCTCAAAATTTCCGGAGGTCAGAAACTCATCGGCGCGCAGTACACATTCCCGCAGGCGTTCCGCGCGTTTGAGACGTTCCTGATGTTCGCGGACGAACTTGCGCAGCTTTCTAACCTGGGTGTTCGCGGGATCAAGCCGGGCGGCCTCTTCCAGAAGTTCCAGTGCAGGCGAATAACGGCTCTCCGTGGTTAAGCGCTCGGCGTCGTCAAAAAGCTCGGCAACGCGGCTGCGCTTGAGATCTTCAATGACGTCGTGTAGGGCATCGGCAAAATCCTCGCCCGTCGAATACCGGTCTTCGGGGTTCTTGGCCAGGGACTTAGCGACAATCTCATCGAGCGCAGGAGGGTAATCGTGGAGATAGGCTCCGAGCGAGGTGTGGGCTTCATTCACGATCTTGTAGGAAGCCGTTGCCTCGCCGCCGGTGAAGGGCTCGGTGCCAGTGAGCAGTTTGAAGAGGGTGACACCGGCGGAGAAGACATCGACGCGGCCATCGATGGGACCGCCCTTGAACCGCTCCGGCGCAATGTAATGCAGCGACCCGATCACCGCGCTGGTCTGCGTAAGCCCGGCTTTGCCTTCGCCGTCCTGTACCTTGGCAATGCCGAAGTCGATGATCTTGGCCGTACCGTCGGCCTGCACAATTATGTTCGCGGGCTTGATATCGCGATGGATAATGCCGTTTTCGTGGGCATAACCGAGGGCTGAGCAGACTTGCTCAATGATCCTCAGCTTGGCGATCATATCCAGGTGCCGGCCCGAGGCGATGATCTTGTCCAGCGGTTCGCCCTCGACGAACTCCATTGCAATGAAGGGCAAACCGTCCTGCACGCCCATTTCGTAGACGGTGGGGATATTGGGATGGCGGAGTGTGGCCGCTCTGGCTTCGACCTGGAAACGTGCGAGACCCTCTTCAAGCGCAGACTTGAAGGGCCTCTTGATGGCAACCCTGCGCCCAAGGTCCACATCCTGGGCAAGAAGAACCTCGCCCATGCCACCGCGGCCGAGAACCTTGATGATCTCGTATTTGCCGACCTTGCCGGCAGAGACGTTTTCCATTTATATGACCGACCCTCTGTCGAAGCAGAACAGGCAGCCTCCGCGGGGACGGGGCGACAACCGCAACCTAAAGAGAAACATGCTTGTTAAAGCAAAGGTCTGTTCTGCTCAAGACGTTATCACGAAAGCGGCCCGCTTTCAAGATAACTCTCTTGAGCCGGTATGGGTTACGCCTGCCAGAGGCTGAACATGAGCGCAAGGGGCGCAGGTAAGTTGAACCTGGGAGCGATTGTCCGCCATGCATCTCCGCGAGCAAAAACCCTTCTAACCCGCTGGAAGTCGATTCTTAGGAGACGTTCTCTGCAGCTAAGAAGGCTGAGAATCGTATGTTCGACGGGCGTTTTGCTGGCCTTAATGGTCCGCTGGATCCCCGCCGCGCAGGCGCAACGGTCCGAGTTGCGCGATGTGCCACAAGCTCAACAAACGTTGCCGGCGCCGCGGTGAACAATCTGTTCCTCGAATTCTGGCCGGACGCGGTGAACAAGATCCATCGCAGACTCCACTGATGCGAAGGAAGTGAATGCACAGAGAACTTCTCGTTCGGCGCAGAATCCGGGCTCGTGAAACCATCTGAAATCAAAGCGCATCAGAGCAAGGTAGATTCCAATAAGGTTGCGCAACACGGCTTGAGTAGACGAAGAGCGAGCATACGAAGAGAAGGGAAGCGCATGACGCAAAGATTGATGAAGGCTGTGCTGCTCAACGGCTATGGCGGTGTGGATCAACTGTCCTACGAGGATGCTCCAATGCCGGAGCCCGGTGCGGGAGAGGTGCTGGTCAAGACAATCGCGGTGAGCATCAATCCAATCGACTTTAAGCTGCGCCGAGGGGACATGAAGGACAGGATGCCGCTCAAGTTTCCAGCAATCCTCGGCCGTGACCTTTCCGGCGAAGTTTCCGCGCTGGGAGGTGGAGTCACCGGATTCAAGATTGGAGACCGGGTTTTTGGCCTCGTCAACCGGTCGTATGCCGAATACGTGGTGTGCAAGCCGGAGGATCTGGCACGGATCCCAGGCGATCTTGACCCCGTCGAGGCGGCGGCGCTGCCGCTGGTACTTCTGACCGGGAGCCAGGTGATTGAACTCGGCGTGCGCCCCAGAAGTGGCGAGACGGTACTCGTCACAGGTGCAGTTGGGGGTGTGGGCCGGACGGCCGTCCACGTTGCCAAACAGCACGGGGCGCGTGTGATTGCCGGGGTGCGCGCGAGTCAGCGGAGAGTGGCGGAATCCCTGGGCGCGAACGCGATTGTCGCTCTCGACGATGAAAAGGAGATCGCTGGCCTGCCCGAACTTGACGCCGTGGCGGACATGGTTGGTCACGAGGCGATCGACCGGATTCTGCCGCACATCAAGAAGAACGGCGTGCTGGCAACAGTGGTCGGCACACCACAATCTGCGGAGGGACGTGATCTGCGGGTCGTTCCGATCTGGGCTCAACCCAATTCAGCGAGACTGACAGAACTCGGGGACGATGTGGCGAGGGGATTGTTTTCGATTCCGATTGAGAAGAAGCTCAAGCTTTCCCAGATTCAGGAAGCGCACAAACTAGCGGAGAAGGGCGGCATAGGCAAGATCGTCCTCACGCCTTGACCTGTTCTCGCGTGTTGCGTCTTGAAGACGAGCGGAGCTCAATCCCGGCTTTGAGTGAGTGCTCGCCGATCGTCGTTATGCTCTATATTCACCCGCCGACAGCTTGCGTTTGATGATTCCGACGATGGGAGATAAGGGCTTCAGAATGGTCTTGACGATAGGAATAACAGGCTTGAGGGTGGCGCTGAATATTGGGGTGATCGGCTTCTCGGAGTTGTGCTCCGGCAACTGATCGAGGAGCACAACATTGAGCAGGGACTTGTTCACCTGAATGCGCCCGTTGTAATTAATAAAGCCCATCTTGCGGAACCGGTTCATGAAGAAGCTCACCCGCGACCGCGTTGTGCCAATCATCTCCGCGAGAGTTTCCTGCGAGACGGGAGGGATGAAGGTGTCGCGCTCCCCCGGCTTGCCGAATTCAGCCATCAAAAGCAGAATCCGCGCCAAACGCTTCTCGCTTGAATTGAAGAGCTGATCGACGAGGTCGGCCTGCGTGCGCATGCTGCGGGCCAGCAGGAATTTGAAAAAGAGGTCGGCGAACTCGGGTTCGTCGTGCATCACCCGGGCCATCTCCTCGCGGGTGATTTTGAGCGCAGTGCATGTGTTGACCGCGGAGGCTGTGGACAGGCGCAATCCGGGAATGGATGCGAGTGATTCCTCTCCGACAAAATCGCCCGCGGAGAGGAGCGTGATCGTGGCCTCCTTGCCGTTTTGTGAAACGACGGTGAGCTTTGCCCGGCCCTTCTGCAGATAGAAGACAGTGTCGGCGGCGTCCCCTTGAGAGAAAAACGTATCCTTCGGCTCCAATTCAACAACTTTGCGCCCAAGCCCAGCATTAGCTAGAAAAGCCGCAGGCTCGAAAGCAGCGTGGGTGTCTCTAATATTCAATAGTTAACCTCGGTCGAACGGTTTGCCGGCATGGCGAATTAACGCCCAAGGCTCAGCCACATTTGGCTTGAGTAAACCGGCGACTGCTGCGAATCCATCGAAGACCGGAAAGAAACGGCTTCAGACAAGAGGATGAAACCGATGCGGCATTTTGCATCGCGCCGCAAACCCAATCAGCGTGAACGAGAGGATAGCGGCAGTTGTACAAGGCTGGCCCACTCTTCGATGCCAGCCAAAATCAAGCACATCCAATCATCGCCGGTCGCCAAGGCGCATGTCTGGTCCGGATTGCTCACATCGGAAGACTCTGCCTGACACCCTGCGAGCGCAGACCTTCACAAAAGCGCAGAGCCTGTGCCGTCTTGGCGTATGTACCGCCGAGTGGCTGGCGGCAGCGAGCAAAAGTGACCATCAATTGCGCCTCTGACTCTGTCACGATCACTTTGGACGTGGACGAGCGCCCGCATGTGTCTTTGACAGCGACCTGTGTGTTTCGTAGCGGCGATGCCTGTCTGAGGAGAGCTCATGAAGACATCAAATGTAACCAGTCGGTTATCGCAGCCGCAGTATGGGTCCAATGGCAATCGGGCTGGTTTGCGAACCGGGCATTCGATTTGCGAATCTCACGGAAAAAACGCAAGCCGGGTGCTCTTCGGGCTGTTCCTCGCTGCCCTCGTTGCAATCTCTGCTTTGCAGGGAAAGTCGCAAATCGCGTCTCCCATGGTCGGCTCTCCCGCTGCCACGACAGTCGCGACTGCCGGACAGCTGGACCTGACCTACGTGCGACCGACGCAAAGGACAATGGTCAACAACTATGTCTTCGATGCGTTTGGTCCGTATCCCCTTAGCGGCGCGGCGGTGGCGGCGGGCATCAACCAGTTCGGCAATGTGCCTCCGGAGTGGAATCAGGGGTTGAAGGGTTACTCCAGGCGATTTGGTTCCGACTTCGGAATCGTAGTGGTCGGCACCACGGCTCGGTATACGCTCGCCGAGGCCTTCAAAGAGGACACACTTTACTATCGTTGCGAATGCACTGGAATGTTCCCGCGCGTGCGCCATGCCTTGGTCTCAACCTTGATCGCGCGCCGTGGCGAAGACGGCCACCGGGTCTTCTCGTTCCCCGCGCTGGTTGCCCCTTATGCGGGCACCATGACGGCAGTCTACGGATGGTTTCCAGGCCGCTTTGGCGCCAAGGATGCATTCCGAATGGGCAACTATAACTTGCTGGCCTATGCCGGTGGAAACATTGCACTTGAATTTTTATATAGCGGCCCCCACTCGCTGGTTGCGCGAATGCATCTAAACAATCTGCACGGTGCTCCCAATCCCGGACCGAACCATTCAGGTCCAGACAATTCAGGTCCAAACCATTGAGCAGCGGCGAAATCACTTTGGTTCCAGGCAACGCGTCGAAGCGTCCCGAGCGGGAGGCCGAACCCGCTCGTACCTTGGAATCGCTTCCGGCGCTGGTGGGCGGGTTCTTCGAGTGGTTCGGCGAACTGGGAATCTTCGCGTGGCAGGTTGCGCGTGCTGCTGTGACTCCCCCATACGAATGGGGGGAACTGGTTCGGCAACTCGACGACATCGGATCGAAGTCTCTGCCGCTGGTTGCCCTGGCCGGCTCCGCAATCGGCGTTGTTCTGTCCATGGAGGCCAGCTCGAGCTTGACTCGATTCGGCGCCAAGTCGCTGCTTCCTTCGGCAATTGTTTATTCAATTATCCAGGAAATGGGTCCCATCATCACCGGCCTTGTAGTAAGTGGGCGCGTGGGGGCCGGCATTGGGGCCCAGCTCGCGTCAATGAAAGTGACCGAACAGATCGATGCTATTGAAGCGTCGGCAATCAATCCTTACCGGCTTCTGGCGGCTACGCGCATCCTGGCATGCATCTTGATGCTTCCCTTGCTCACACTGGCTGCGGATGCATGCGGCCTGTTCATGGGCTGGTTTACCCAGAGCTTGAGTGGGCCCCTGTCTCTACAGCATTTCATCCAGGTCGGCTTTACGGGAGCAACTCTCAACGACTTACTTCCCCCAACATTCAAGACCGCCGTGTTTGGCTTGATTATCGGACTTGTCGCGTGCTTTCAAGGCATGCGCACAAAGGGAGGCGCTGAGGGCGTGGGCCGCGCCGCAACCAGTTCCGTGGTGCTTGCGTCTCTGTTCGTGATTCTGGCCGACGTGGTGCTGGTGAAATTCATCCTGGTTGTATTCCCATAACTGTCGCTTCGAGGGATAAGTCAAACTAACATGGCCACATCGTATGACATCACCGCAAAGCCAATGGGCAATGGACAAGACACCATTCCGCCTGCGGTCGCAGTTATGGACGTGCATAAGTCATACGGCGCTCAAAAAGTGCTCAACGGAGTTACCTTGTCCGTGGCCCGCGGCGAGACTCTGGCTGTTCTGGGACGAAGCGGCACGGGCAAGAGCGTTTTGCTGAGGCTGATTATCGGCCTGGCTCAACCTGACTCAGGATCCGTTCGTATTCAGGGCGAAGAGATTGCGGGCGTGCCTCTGGACGGAATGGGCGAGATCCGGAAGAAGATGGGATTCCTGTTTCAACATGCGGCGCTCTACGACTCGCTGACCGTGGGCGAAAACGTTGCATTTCCGCTCGAACACCATCGCAGAGACATGTCCCGTTCGCAGCGTGACGAGCGGGTGATGCAGTTATTGGGCGAGGTGGGAATGGAAGCGGCGCGCAACAAAATGCCATCCAACATCTCTGGCGGCATGCAGAAGCGCGTGGGGCTGGCCAGGGCACTGGCTCTCGATCCCCACATATTGCTCCTCGACGAGCCCACAGCGGGTCTCGACCCCATCAGTTCAGGCGAGATCGACGAACTGGTATTGAAGCTGCAACGGGAACATCAGATGGCTTCCATGGTTGTAACTCACGACCTGCACAGCGCCAAGACGATTGCCAACCGGCTGGCTATTTTGGACAAGGGCAACGTGGTCATTGAGGGCACATTTGAAGAGCTTCAGCAAAGTGACATCGGATTTGTGAAGGAATTCCTTAAGTTGTCGTAGGAGGGCATATGTCGAGAGTGGCGCGGCTGGGAGCATTTATCGTTGTGACGCTGGCAGTTCTTGCCGCCGGGGTTTTCATCATCGGCAGCAAGGAATATCTTTTCAGCCCGACGTATGACCTGAAAACGCAATTCGATAACGTGGCAGGCCTGACCACGGGAGCCTCTGTCGAGGTGGGCGGCGTGCATAGCGGGACGGTGCGGAGCATTAAATTGCCGCGTAATCCGCGCGATAAGGTTACCGTCGTGATGCAACTCGACAAGTCTACGCAGGATATCGTTAAGAAGGACTCGGTAGCCTCGATCGAAACGGAGGGCATGCTGGGCAACGAGTATGTCGCGGTTTCATTCGGTTCCGATGGACAAGCCGCGGTGCAGAGCGGCGATACCATCGGCAGCATTCCGCCGCTCGAAATGTCGGCGCTTCTCAAGACAGCAAGCGGCATTCTCGACAGCAGCCAGGAAGCGATCAAGAATACCACCCTGGCAACGGCGCACTTGAATTCGGTAACTGCCAAGATCGATTCGGGGCAGGGAACTGTGGGGGCGCTGGTAAACGATAAGCAACTCTATAACAACCTGCAACAGAGTACAGCCACGCTGCAGACGACCATGCAGCAGGCGCAGGCTGGAGTTACCGATTTCCAGGAGAATATGGAAGCGTTGAAACATAACTTCCTCCTCAGCGGGTACTTCAAGAAGCGTGGATATGAGGACGAGGCGGAACTGGGTGCGAACAGGATTGCCGCGCTTCCCCAAGCCGCCCCGGTCAAGACGTTCACTTACACAGCCAAGCAACTCTTCGACTCGCGTGACTCGGCCAAGCTAAAGCATCAGAAATCGCTCAACGACGGCGGAAAGTTCCTTGCGGACAATGAATTTGGATTTGCGGTCATCGAGGCTTCTACCGGCAAGGAAGGCGATGCCCAGAAAGATCTCATCCTGACCGAGGCCCGGGCCATGGTGATACGCCAATACCTGGTGGATAACTTTGGGTTTGACGATAGTGCGCTGAAGACGCTGGGAGAGGGAAAGCAACCAGACTCGACCCCTGACGCGGATTGGGGATCGATCAAGATTCTCATCTTCCCGCCGGGAAACGAAGCGCCGCCCAACCAATCTGCACCCGCGAGCAGTCCGCCCGCGAGCAGCCCAATCGCTGCCAATTCCGAACGCCAGGTCCAGACAACGACGAAGCCTACACAAAAGCAATAGTTTCGCACGCGACGAAGAAGTCGCGTGAAGTTACTAGATGGCCTCGCTCTTCGCTTTGAGTTGTCGGGTGAAGAGAAGCTCGAATGATAGCTCAGACAACCCGCTGCGAGAACCTTATTCAGTCTCGCAGGGCCGATCGAAATCGGGAAAAGCGCTACGGCAATCACGACGAGGGATGGAGAATGAATGACGGGAAACAAGCACAATCCTGAAGGAAACTCGAGTGACAGTGGTGAACCCGATCCTGGCCCTTACTGGAGGCGCATGCACCGGGATTGGCGTTTCTGGGTGGGCGCGGTCCTCATGTTTTCGGCTCTCGCGATCTATGTGTTGAGCGGGGATTTGTCATGGATTCCGCGCGGGCAACCACGGTAACGCGCTCACTTGTCCCGGTGCGGCCAAATAATTTTGCAAGCGCCTGTATCTAATTGACTGTGATATTCCTCAAATGAACGATCACCGTGCGATCTGCCTCCGACGGAGCGGGTTGCAGAAGCCCCGACTGCGGCGCCCCAGGACCCTGGCATTCCAGGCCTCGCCGTAAACAGATTCGCTGATTGGTTTTGGATTCACTCGACGCTCGCTCGCTGCCGCAACCAGCAAATTGCATCAGGAGGAAAGCCGCATGGAATTGGGAATGGTCGGACTGGGCCGGATGGGAACCAACATGGTGCGGCGCCTGATGAAGGCCGGCCACAAATGCGTTGTTTACGATCTTCACACAGAGGCAGTTGCGGCTCTTGTCAAAGAAGGTGCGGTTGGTGCGTCTTCGCTGAAAGAGCTGGCAGCGAACCTGAAAGCGCCTCGCGCCATCTGGATGATGGTGCCTGCCGGCGTGGTGGATCCAACGCTGGAGGGGCTCATCCCGCTGCTTGAAAGCGATGACGTGTTGATTGACGGGGGTAATTCGTATTACCACGATGACATTCGCCGCGCCGCCGATCTCAAACCGAAAGGCATCCACTATGTGGATGTTGGGACAAGCGGCGGAGTGTGGGGAGCGGAGCGGGGCTACTGCCTGATGATTGGCGGCGATGCCGACGTGGTAAAACGAATTGACCCGATCTTCGCGGCATTGGCTCCAAGCATCGATGAGGCTCCGCGAACGCCCGGCCGCGAGAAGGTGGGCGGCACGGCCGAGCATGGTTATCTGCACTGCGGCCCAAGCGGCGCCGGCCACTTTGTCAAGATGGTCCACAACGGCGTTGAGTACGGCATCATGGCCTCCTATGCGGAGGGGCTGAACATTCTTCACCACGCCAACGCCGGCAAGCAGAAACAAACTGTGGATGCGGAGACCACACCGTTGCGCCGCCCGGAGCTATATCAGTATGACTTGAATCTTGCCGACATTGCCGAGGTCTGGCGGCGCGGCAGCGTGATCGCATCCTGGCTTCTCGATCTGGCGGCAATTTCGCTGCTCGACAGCCCGGATCTAACGAAATTTACCGGACGCGTATCGGATTCAGGCGAAGGACGCTGGACGATTGCCGCGGCGATCGACGAATCGGTTCCGGCGCCGGTTCTGAGCGCCGCGCTCTATGCGCGTTTCAGTTCGCGCGGCGAAGATGAGTTCTCTGACAAACTGCTGTCCGCGCTTCGATTTCAATTCGGCGGCCATGAGGAAAAGGCTGCCCCAACCAAGGAGAATGCCTGATGGCTCTTGCAAAATCAGACGCGCTGGTAGTCTTCGGCGTGACCGGCGACCTGGCCCACAAGATGATTTTTCCTGCGCTTTACGCGATGGTGAAGCGAGGCGCCCTCACGGTTCCCATCATCGGCGTTGCCTTTCCAAAGTGGAGCCTTGAGCGTCTGCATCGGCGCGCGGAGGACAGCATCAAGCGGGCGGGCGGAATCGACAACAAGCGCGCGTTCAAGCAATTGCTCTCGCTGCTGAAGTACGTGAGCGGCGATTACACAGACAGCAATACATTCGCGGCAATCAAAACGGCGCTGGGGGATGCGAAGCGTCCGGCATACTATCTGGCCATTCCGCCTTCGCTCTTCGGAACCGTGATCCAAAGTCTCGGCGCCGCGGATCTGGCAAAGAATGCGCGCGTCATTGTCGAAAAGCCCTTTGGGCGCGACCTGGCCTCGGCGCGCGCGCTCAACCAGGTTGCTCGTTCCGTGTTTCCAGAAGACTCAATCTTCCGCATCGATCACTTCCTGGGCAAGGAAGCTATCATGAACATTCTCTACTTCCGTTTTGCGAATACCTTCCTGGAGCCGATCTGGAACCGCAATTACGTGGCCAGCGTGCAGGTCACGCTGAGCGAGAAATTCGGCATCGGAACGCGCGGCGCGTTTTATGAGACGGCAGGATGTTTGCGCGACGTGATCCAGAATCACCTCTTCCAGATTGTTGCGCTGCTTGCCATGGAGGCGCCCGCGGGGCGGGACTTCGGCGACGTGCAGTCGGAGAAGGCCAAGGTCCTTAAAGCAATGCGCCAATTGAAGCCGGACGACATGGTGCGCGGCCAATACGCCGGCTATCGCCAGGAGCCGGATGTGGCCAGGAATTCCGACGTTGAGACCTACTGCGCTCTGCAGCTGTTCATCGATTCGTGGCGCTGGGATGGGGTGCCGTGGTATCTGCGCTCCGGCAAGTATCTGCCGGACACGGCGACGGAAATTCTTGTGGAGCTGAAACCGCCTCCGCAGAAGCTCTTCGCCGACGCAACGGACCCAGGAACGCGGTCGAACTACCTGCGGTTCAGGGTCTCACCAAATGCAGCGGTTGCGCTGGCCGCCCGCGTAAAACTCGCGGGAGAGGAATTTATCGGGGAGCAGCGCGAGCTTTACCTCTCGGAGGAACAGACGGGCGAGGAAACTCCGTATGAACGGCTGCTGGGAGACGCGATGAAGGGTGACGGCGCACTTTTTACCCGCGAGGACGCCGTGGAAGCCGCGTGGCTGGTGGTCGATCGAGTGCTCAAGCACCACCACCGGGTTCGGCCCTACAAGCGCGGCACCTGGGGCCCAAAGCAAGCGGACGCTCTGATTGCCGCCGACGGCGGTTGGCATAACCCCTGTGAGGAAGACGCTTCCGGGTGTTAAGCAAGTCGCAGCGGAGTCTTTAGCTGCCGAGCAAAGGCCGCTGGCGCACTCTGCGCCGTGCTTCGATGTGTGCATTGTTGCTCAGAAAACACCCCTTGGTTTTGGGAAGATTAAATTCGGGCAAGAAGGCCGGGAATAGCGTAAACGCCCTTCCGTCAAACCGCATCGAAATTGTATTGAGTGTCGATTCGGCTGCGAAAAGAGAAGAAAACGGAGTCAATGAAATGTCACTTGTCACTGTTGTGCTCACCCTCGTTGTAGTAGGCGTGTTGCTATGGCTGGTTAACCTCATCCCCATGCAGAGCCAGATCAAAGGAATCCTCAATACCATCGTGGTGATCGCCGTGGTTATCTGGCTTCTGAAAGTCTTTGGCCTCTTCGGGTACATCACGCAGTTCCGTGTCGGCCATTGAATTAGCCAGTCGACGAAAGGCTCTGACTTGCGCGTGATTGCAAGGCGGGCACAGAGGACCGCTTTCTTGGGCAAATCGGCGCGCAAACTGCTTCGCGTGTATGCTTGAGCTAGCCACCAGAACTTCTCTCCTCGCCTTCAGCCTTCCAAGCTTCGCTCCAGACGAGCCCCGTTCAAGCAAGCAACAGAACTGATGGAGCTGTCATGAGCCTGATTAAAAAGATCGATGTACCAAAGTATTTTGCGGCCCGCCGAGCCATGAGGTTGGGGTCAGTCCAGGGTTTGAGCCGGCCCGGCGGACGCGCGACCGACGCGGCAGGTGCAGTCGCGAATGAAGCAAAATTTACGAAGGATTTTTCCCTGGAGCATTCCGCTTCAAGCGCGCTCGTGCCTCCCAAGGAGTAACGTTCTCCCCATAGAACACGCACCACCGGGCTGTGGGTGCGCAGGGAGCGCCGGCAGCCCGTCATGGTTGTTCGCGCATGGATACAATGCGCATAAGTAAGCGGCCTGATGCCAGGCGCGAGGAGCGCTGGAAATGAACTTTTCGAGTCGAACATGGCCCAGTTGGGTGCCGCGCCTGTTGTGGATTCGGCACGAGTGCCCCTCGTGCAATTCGCTCAAATTCAAGCAAGCCGAATTGCGGTCATACGACGGTTTGCTCAGCATGTTTGCGCTGCGCCCGGTGCGTTGCATGTTTTGCTGGCGGCGGTACTACTGGTTTGCCTTCAGCGATGTGAGCGCAACTTAGATTTGCGCTGGCCGATTGGTATCGCAGCAAAGGTCCGGTTGCCGCACACGCCGCGCAACGGTTATTGATTCTTGAGAACCGATTCGTAATAACGCACGTACTGCGGCACCACGAGCGACGCGCAAAAACGCGACTGCGCCGTTTTGCGGCCAGCCTCCCGCATAGCATCCATGCGCGCCTTATCCCTCAACAATCCCAAGGCACCTTGCGCCATGGCGTCCACATCACCCACCGGATAGAGCAGGCCCGTGACCTCATCGTCAATCAGTTCGGGAACCCCGCCAACGCGCGTGGCAATGGAGGGAACTTTGCAGGCCATGGCTTCCAGCGCCGCGAGACCGAACGATTCCAACTCGCTGGGCATAAGCAAAAGGTCGGCCAGGGGCAGCAATTCATTGACTCGCTCCTGCTTGCCAAGGAAATGTACTTTTTCGTGAATGTGCAGATCGCGCGCCAGCCACTCAGCCGCCGACCGCTCCGGCCCGTCGCCCACCAGCACCAACTGCGCCGGGATTTCCTGCACTACTTGTGCAAAGATTCTGACCACGTCTACCACGCGCTTGACAGGCCTGAAGTTGGAGAGATGCATCAGGATCGCTTCGTCCGGGCGCGCCAGGCGCTCGCGCTCCTGCGCGCGTTTTGCCTCGTCCTTGATGGGCGTATATAAATCGCAATTGACGAAGTTCGGAACCACTTCGATGCCGCGTGTCACGTCAAAATTCTGAATCGTTTTATCTTTCAGATAGGTCGAAATGCTGGTTACGCCGTCGCTCTCCTGGATGGCGTAGCGAGTGATGGGCAGGTAGCTGCGGTCAAGGCCGACGAGCGTGATGTCAGTGCCGTGCAGCGTAGTCACAAAGGGCAGTCGCCGCCCGCGCGCAGCAAGCATCTGGCGCGCCAGCAGTGCGCTTACCGAGTGAGGAATGGCGTAGTGGACGTGGAGCAGATCGAGACCGTTGAACTCGGCCACCTCGGCCATGCGCGAGGCAAGAGCCAGGTCGTAGGGAGGAAACTCGAACAGCGGATAGCTGGAGACCGGGACTTCATGGTAGAAGATGCCCTGATCGCGGCCGCTCAGGCGGAACGGCTGCGAATAAGAGATGAAATGAACTTCGTGACCCAGCGCCGCCAGTTCGATGCCGAGTTCGGTGGCCACAACGCCTGAGCCGCCGTAAGTGGGATAACAGGTGATGCCGATGCGCATGCAACGCTCCCTAATAGATGCCTGGAATGAGCCGTTTCGTCGTCTTGCAATAGGACGTGTATTCTGCGCCGAAAGCTTGATGCAAAGCTTCCTCTTCGACGCGGATTCTGTAGAGAAGAGCCAGCGTCGTGGGTATCATGACCACCGCGGCGGCCAGCCAGTTGCGCTCGTGCAGTGCGATGGCTAGAAACACTAGCACCATTCCGGAATAGGACGGATGGCGCACGAATCGGTACAACCCTTTGCGATATACCGTTTGGCTATCGCGAATGGCTACATTCGCGCTGAACGCCTTGCCAAGGGAAAGAATCGCCGTCCAGCGGACCGCAATGCCGGTGATGATGATAACGATAGCCGCAATCCGCAGCCAGTGTGCCCCACCGAACATGTTGTGCGCGCTCGCGCCGCTTATCCACTCCCCGGCGGTAATTGCAGCCACGATCGTGACCCACAGAATCGCCATCGATCCGCGATCGAGCCGCTTCCCGCCGCCCTTCCGAGTGCGCGTGGCAATAGCGATGTAAATCTCAGAGGCCGTCCAGCCATAGAACAGGATTTGCCATATTAGCGAGATGCTCAACGTTCCTCCCTCCTTTCGATCCCCATTAAAGGAATCATGTCTTCATTTTGAGACGCGGCGCACAGGTCCAAGGACGCTATTTCATGACTGAACCTGCGGCGGGCGCCTCGCGCTTAGTCGAAAGCTGGGTAAAGCCGATCAGCTCAAGTCCTTTGATGTCAAGCACTGCCATGAGCGCCTGGCGCTCGGTCTCTCGCGATTGCCGGAGCCGGGTATGGGACTTTGCCAGGTCATCGTCGTTGTAGCCGGGATGCGTGACTAGTTCCCAGGTTCCCTCGGGCATGCTTCCAAGCAGGGAACGCATCGTCTCCTCGTCAAGGGTTCCTGTTGCCAGCACACCGAGCGCCCCATCCGTTGTCGAAAATCCCTCGTCGGCCGCTATGCGCTGGAATGCCCGTTGAAGCTGGCGCAGCATGCTTACCTCCATGCGACGACTTAGGGGAGCGGAAAGAGTGGCGCGCCTGCTCCAGGCAGGCTCAAACGGATTGCGCACGGCACGAATTCCCGCCGCCCGCGCCGCTCGCAACAGAGGCCGCAGCGCGCCGGGAAACATGTGCACGTGCTTGTGCGTGTCGATATGCGTTAGTGCCAGCCCCCGCCCTTGCAACAGCGCGATTTGTGCCGCCGCCTCTGCTTCGATCTCGGAAGCGCGGATGCCTTCAAGAAGCAGTTGACGCAGAAACGATCCAGGTTTGGCGCGAAATCGCCCTGTCTTGCGGTCAGCGAGGCTGGGAATCTTGGCCGCCGGCAGCACCGGCTCACCATCCACCAGAACGATGTGGCAACCCACTCCAAGCAGCGGAGTTTTCAGCGCCAATTCGATGGCCTCGTCGGTCGCAACGGCCCGAGCCATCAAGGTAGCGCTCGTGAGTACGCGCTTCTGATGCAGCTCAATCACCGCGCGGTTCACACCGGCGGTGAGTCCAAAATCGTCCGCATTGATGATCAGCCGCCGCACCGCCCAGTCTATCAAGTGAAGGGGCATGCACGCGGCATCTTCATTTTGCGCGCCGTTGCTGAAGACTCGGGATCGTAAACCTGAAGCTAGGTTGTAATGTCCAATTGATGCCGATTTCCTGTTCGCCGTCTCGCCGAGCATGCCTCTATTCTTCGGGAAGTTGCTCACAGTAGCGTTAGCCGTCGTTAGCATCCGTCAATAAATACGTCGGATTTGTTGGTTAGTGTTTGTTGTTGTTTATGAGTTTTTGGAT
>JBEKFD010000062.1:0-20645 GCA_050013495.1 Occallatibacter sp.
ATGAACGCCCCGTCGGACTTCTGGAACTGGCTTAACCGGCGAGCTTACGCGGTGTATATTCTTCATCCGCCGGTGCTGGTGGGGATCGCACTACTCTTGCACGGATGGAGTGCGCCCGCGCTGGTCAAATTTGCCGTCGTCGGAATGTTGGCCTGCGTGGCGACTTGGCTCGTATCCGATCCGCTGGTGCGCCTGCCGGGCGTGCGGCGCGTGGTGTAACGCGGGTTGTGAATTGGGACAGCACGTCTCCGGGCCTGAAGGCCGGCGGTTTTCGCGGCTCAAGTGTCAGGGCTGAAACCCTGACCTACCAGCCCTGACCTACCGTTCCCCACACGTTCCGCTCAGCTCGTAAGCAGAGGCCTACAGCTTCACGAGCAGCTCGCCTTGCTCGATTTTCGCTTCGAACACTTCGGCTTTGACTTCGTGATCCTGATCCGCCACGCCGGTGCGCGGATCGAAGCCATAGCCGTGCCAGGGACACACCACTCGGCCATCCTCGATGATTCCCTCCCCCAGCGGCCCTCCCTCGTGCGGGCAAACGCCGTCGAGCACCGCGACGGCTCCATTCACGTGGGCCACGCAAAAAGCGCGCCCCTGGACCATAAACTCAGCAACCTCGCCCTCGACGGGCACTTCAGACGCCGAACAGATGCGCACGAAATCAGACATGATGGATGCTCCTTGCGTTGGAAGGTCGAATGCCAGGTTAACTGGCCTGCGCAATTAGCATAAAGGGTAACCGCCTTCGCAGGCGAAACATCGGGAAGCGAGGCAATGCCGCACAGGAAAGCACAAACGCACCCGGGTGAACCTCGGCAAGCAGGACCGCGGGGAAATCAGCAGCAGCCCACCGTCTCGGGCCGCTGGCTCTTGGCCGCGGCCAGCGTGGCCGTTGTGGCAGCGGGCTTCTGTGCGTGGCTGACGCTGTGCTTGCTCTTCTGGCAGGGAAGCTGGCAGTTGATCTACCACCCTACTTCGGCCGTTACGACCACGCCTGCCAGCGTTGGCCTGGCCTTCGATCAGGTTGCCTTCGCCACCACCGACGCCGGCCAGCCGCGGCTCAAGGGCTGGTGGATTCCTGCCGCGCCCGGCGCGCGATCGAGCCGCTTCACCGTGCTCTTTCTGCACGGACAAACCGGCAACCTGGGCGATGCGGTGGATGACCTTGCCGCGCTGCACGAATTGGGCGTGAATATTCTGGCGTTCGACTATCGCGGCTACGGGCAGAGCCAGTTCGCGCATCCCAGCGAGGCGCGCTGGCGCGAGGATGCGAATTGGGCAATCACCTACTTGATCGCAACGCGCCACGTGTCCGCAAGCTCAATCGTTGTGAATGGCCGCGGCCTTGGCGCCAACCTCGCGCTGGAAGTCGCTGCCGCCCATCCTGAACTCGCAGGAGCGGTTCTGGAATCGCCGCTGGATTCGCCGGTTGACGCCATCTTCAACGATCCGCGCGCGCACCTGGTTCCAGCGCATCTCCTGGCGAGCGACCGGTTCGAACCGGAGAAGGCCGCTGATGCATTGCTGATCCCCTCGTTGTGGATGGTCTCGCCTTCCAGCAAGGCAGCCGACAAGACCCGACACCCGGATGGTTACGATCACATCACGGCCCGGAAAGCGCTCGTATGGCTCGCGCCCTCGCATGCGCCGGATCAACAGTTCACAGATGCCTACTCTCGCTGGCTCGACGATCTGCCTGCTCAATAGGAAGAATTCTATCCGATGCCGCAGAATCGCACCCCCGGGAACGCGGCTCCAACTGGTCTAACTCCCACCTTCGTAACCGGAAAGGCCGGCGAGCGGTTACCTCGATAACCCTCAAGAAGAGCACCGTCTTGTCATCGTGATTGCGACTTAATAGCTATTTCATTGATTGGTATATTCGGGTACGTTGCAACTTATGGGGCACATATCGCCAATTGGAGGGACACGAATGAAAGACAAGTTGTACATTCTCTATTTCAAGCTCCAGGATCTGGCCCACGGCGAACACGGTCAGGACCTGGTCGAATACTCACTTACTGTCGCGATGATCGCCTTCGCCGCGACCGCCGGCATGAGTTCACTCGCCAACGGGATCAACACAGCATTTAACGGGATCAGCTCGACCCTGGGTGGGTACACCAATTAGTGTCGTGTCTCTGAAGTGGTGACATAAGCCGAAGTCCCGAACCGCAGGTCCTTCGGCTACGATCGGCGCAAAATACGCGCCAATCTTCGCTCAGGACGACAGTTCATTTTTTGATATGAACTTTAGAGCCAGGACACCAGCTGTCGACTCGAAGATGGCAGAAAGGCCGAACCCGGAGGCCGGGATTAGCGTGGCATATCGCGGTGGACGGCTTTCACCTGATAGCCGGCCTTCTTCAGTCGCTTGCTCATCTCTTCGGCCATCATTACGCTGCGGTGCTGGCCGCCGGTGCAACCGAACGCAACAGTCAGATAGCTCTTGCCCTCCTCCACGTAATGGGGCAGCAGGTAAAGCATCAGTTCCGTCACCTTGGCCAGGAACTCGCGCGTCTGGGGGAATTTGCGCACGAAGGCGGCTACCTTGGGGTCCTGGCCGGTGAGCTTGCGGAACGCGGGCACAAAGTGAGGATTGGGAAGGAAGCGCACATCGAAGACCATGTCCGCATCGAGAGGCACGCCATTCTTGAATCCGAAGCTCAAACAGGAAACCAGCAACTGCTTGCTCTGGTCCTCGTGGCCGAAGCGTTCAAGAATGTGGGCGCGCAATTGATGCACGTTGAAGGTCGATGTGTCGATCAGCGTGTCGGCCACGTTGCGAATGGGGTCGAGCAATTGCCGCTCTTCGACGATCGATCGGGAGACGGTTTCGGACCGGCCCAGCGGGTGCGGACGGCGCGTCTCAGAGTAGCGGCGCACCAGCACGGCGTCCTGCGCGTCGAGAAAGACCACGCGCGTGGGTAGCAGCTTGCGCACGCCGATCAGGATTTCGGGAAGCCGGTCGAGCGTAGCTCCCTCGCGCACGTCCACCACGATGGCTGCTTGCTGCACCTCACCGGATTTGCCCACCAGCGCCGCAAACTCCGGCAGAAGCTCAAGGGGAAGATTGTCGACGGCGTGATAGCCCAGATCTTCAAAGGCCTTGAGCGCCGAAGCTTTGCCCGCGCCGGAGATTCCCGTCACGATGACAAGTTCCTTTTTCGGCTTGTACTGCAGCTTGGCGCGCTTGGCTGCCGCTTTCGGCGAAGCAGCCGGCTCTGGGGAGTTCATGTCCAACATCGTACACCGAATCGCGATTTCTCAGGTTGGAGAGTGCGTGCGGAGGGAGAAGGGGCATTCATGCCCCTGGCAAGAGCGGCAGGTGGTTCGGCCTGTAGACGCGGACGGCTCTGGCTGGGATTTAAGTGCCTGGGGCTAAAGCCCCATCGTTACGGGCATGAGTTCACGGGCATGAATGCCCCTGCCCCCTCCGAAACAGTCGCCCACCGTAGATTCAGCGGCATAAATGCCCCTGCTTCCTCCCCGGCAAGCCATTGCTTCTTCTTTCAAGAATGTCTACGCCCCGGCAGCCAGCGCCCAGCGGCCCAATCCGGCAAGTTTGGTGGCCCGCGCGGGCTCCAGCGCATAGGAAAACAAATGGCCCTGGCCCAGTTCGCAACCCATGCGCTTGAGCGCTTCAAGCTGCTCCGGAGTCTCGATTCCCTGTGCAACCACGCGCATGCCCAGTTCCTGTCCCAAGTGAATCAACGACTCGAGCACCGTTCCCGGACGCCCATCGGAGGTGGCATTCGCGGTCAGCTTGGGTGAAAGCTTGACTACGTCAATGGGCAGCCGCGCCAGGTGGTTGAGGGGCGCAAAGCGGGAGCCGAAGTTGTCCACGGCGATGCGCACCTTGCACTCCGCCATGTGCTGCAAGATGATCGCGGCCGCATCGGGATTGTGGTTCAGCGTGGTCTCAGTTACTTCGAACAAAAGCTGCGCGGGGTCAACGGCATTGGCCGCCAGCGCCTTCTTCAACTGCACCACCATCTGCGGATGGAAGAACTGCCGCTCTGACAGATTGAGGGTCAGAGTCAACTCCTGCTCCGTAACGCTTTCTGACCAGCTGAGCAACTGCCGGCACACGGTGTCCATGGTCTCGCGGCCCAGCGTGATGGACAGGCCGGTGTCTTCGGCCACGCCTAGCAACTCAAGGAAGCTGTCGACCGAGCCATCGGGCCGGCGCAACCTGAGCAGCGACTCGAAGCCCTCAAGGTTGCCGGACTTCAATTGATAAATCGGCTGGTACCACACTTCGAACTGGCGTTTCTCCAGCACCCGGCGCAGTTCCCGCTCCGGATCCTGGCTGCTTTTCTTGAAGGGCATTTCAAGCTGCTTGTTAAAGATTTCAGAACAGCCTCCGCCGGTGAGCCGGGCGCGCTGCAAGGCAAAGCCCGCGTCCCTCAGCAGCAACTCGGCATCGGTGTGGTCATGGCCGGCAATGGCCACGCCCATGCTGGCGCTCACGCGCATGAAACTGCCAAACACTTCAAACGGCTTCTCCAGCTTTACCAGGATGCGCGCGGCCACAACTTCCAGGTCGTCCTGGTCCAGGATGTTTTCCACCAGGACCGCGAACTCGTCGCCGCCCAGGCGCGAAGCCGAATCTTCCGGGCGCAGCGAGGCGCGCAGCCGGTCGGCTACGGCCATCAGCAAGGCGTCGCCTGCCGCCTGGCCGAGGGCGTCGTTGATCTGCTTGAAGCGGTCCAGGTCCAGCAGCAGCAGGCCGCAGTTCTGCTCGCGGCGGCGGGTGCGGCGCTTGAGCGCCAGGTTCAGGCGATCCAGAAACAGCGCGCGATTCGCCAATCCGGTCTGCACATCGAACAGCGTATCGTGCTGCACTTTGGCTTCGGCCTGCTTGCGCTCGCTGATGTCGCGGAAGCTCAGCACATAGCCTACGCTAGCGCCGTTCACGCGTAGTGGCGCGGCCACCAGGGCCACATCCACCAGCTCGCCGGCCTTGTTGGTGCGCACCGTTTCCACGGCAACGCGGCCTTTCTGATCCACTTCTTTTTCCAGCATGGCGAGCTCGTGATGCCGCGTCTCCGGCACAATCAGCTCGCGCAGGTTGCCGCCGCTGGCTTCCTCGGCGGTATAGCCGAACAATTGCGTAAAGGCAGGATTGGTGTAGAGCACATGGCTGCCGTGCACAATGGCCACCGCCTCGGGAATGCTGGCCAGCACGTCTTCCATGAGCCGCGACTTCGGCGCGCGCACGCTTCCCGTGGGATGCGCCACGATGATGGCTTCGCGCTGTTCCACATTCAGGATGCTGTAGGTGCCTTCAACGGGCAAAAGCCGCCCATTGCGCGCCGGCATGGTGGCGTGAAAAGGGCTTCCAGCCTTGGTGCCGATCAGCTGCGTCTGCGGCTCGGCGGTGCCGGGAAACAATCCCCACAAGACTTCTTCCACGGGCCGAGCAATCCATTCGCCCTCGCCCATGCCGATCGCCTGGCGTGCCTCGGCGTTGGCAAATACCACCTTGCCCGCCTGCTCAAGAAAGACGAGCACCGGCAGCGCATCCAGAACTTCCTGTTGCTGTGCGGAGCCGGAGTTTTCCGGTAAGTTCATGCTCATGGTTTCGCGGGGCCCTGCCGCGATTTCCGCCTTGGCTGGTTTTCCGGAGGGCGCAATCGCGGCTTTCCAAATGGGTATTGCCATAGCTGAAATCGTATGCTGGATGAACCAAGGTTCCCATCCCCTAAACCGGGTATCTGTCCCTACCAAAGTCCGCGTTTTGTCCCACCCGCAGTCTGGTGGCTGCTCCCGGAAAGCATAGTAACTAAAGTAATTATGGACACGCCCTGAAAAGGGACCGGGTGCCTTGGGGAGTGACGTGGTCAGGGCTGGGAAGTCAGGGCTGGGAAGTCAGGGCTGGTAGGTCAGGGCTGGGAGGTCAGGGCTGGTAGGTCAGGGCTGGTAGGTCAGGGCTTCAGCCCTGACATTTCGATTTGCGATAAACGCCGGCCTTCAGGCCCCGAGGCATGCTCTTGCCCGCAAAAGCTAAACCTCAGGGGCTAAAGCCCGCGTTGATTCTGCTGAACCGATGCCAGGGATAAATCCCCGGCCTACCGCCCGAGGGGGTCTTCCGCAGCCTGTAAAGCCCGCGCTAACTCGGGTGCCGTTGTGCCGGGACTGAAGTCCCGGCCTACCAGTCCCGGCCTACCAGTCCCGGCCCACCGCCCGGACGAGTTCTTAAATAGGTCCTAGGAGATCTCCACCAGTTCCATTTGCCCGTCGCGCCGCCGGTGCAGCACAAACATCTCGCCCGCGGGGTTGCGGAAGATAAGCAGGTCGCGGTCGCGGAACTCGGTGTCCTTGACTGCCTCCTCAATGGTCATCGGTTTCAGCGAGATGGCTTCGCCGCTCTTCAGGATGTGCGGCTCAACCACCGTGGTCCGGTTGGGGAACGAGTGCACTGCGATGGAAGCCCGCGCCCTGGCCCGGACCGGCTTCACTTCCCCGTTGTCCTCCGGCGCCGCGGCGCGCGCCTTGGGACGGGCAACAGGAGGCGCGGTCAGCATCTTCTCTTCCTTGGGCAGGCGTTTGCCTTCCAGACGCCGGTCGCGGTAGCGGCGTGCCTGGTTCACGGCGTGCTCAATGGCCTCTTTGAGCGCCGCGTCGGCGGTGTCGGCTTTGCCGGTGGCGGCAATGGTCTGCAGGCGCAACTGCACGGTCACTTCCACAATTTGCAGGTGCCTCTGCGCGCCGAAGGTGATGCTGGCGCGCGCGTTCTTGCCCAAAATCCGGGCGATTCGTTCCATTCCCTCCGCGGCCTGCACACGCAGCGCCCTGGAGATCTTCACTTGTCTGGCGGTGAACTCCACTTCCATGGTCAGCCTCCGCTTCTTGTTCCAGCGCATCCATCTTCTGGTGCTGCTGGTGTGTTTGGGATTCTAACAACCAAGGCTCTTGATCCCAGGCTCAAGTCGGTCAAATTTCGCCTGGCTGCCGGTCTTCCTCGCATGCCGGGCTTCCAGGCCGGCGTTCGAATTCGAGGAAGAGACAGGTCAGTATATGCCTGCAATCCGCAAGATGAAAAAAATCCGCCGTGAATCGGTCGGGGGACGTTCCATTCCGAGCATGGATTCCTCCGGGAAAATGGACTCCGCCGGGCGGATTCGGTTATTTTTGATTGCGCATCGGGAGCGGGGTTTCCGTCGGAACGGCAGGACGTGTCATGCCGCCAATTTGGTTGCTTGCGGAGAAACCCATCCCCGCGCTGAATTCGAGGCGCTTTGTATCAGGGCACGACTTCAGTCGTGCCGATAAAGGTCCAACCAAGCCTCCGGCTTTAGCCGCTGCGGGAGGACGCCGATTGAATGTGCATTCCCTCGGGGGCTAAAGCCCAAGTCGCTGTTCAGGCATTTTCGGCACGACTGAAGTCATGCCCTGTTACAAGGCGCTCACCGAAAGAGCTTGAAGATGCGCCTGCTTAAGGAAAGAAGGAACAGTTGAAAATTTTCAGCGCACTCTGCGCAGTCGTGCTTTCTTTCGCGGCCCAGCACACCTTCGGCCAGGAATTGGTTCTATCCAACCCGCTAAGCGTCGACCGCCCCCAGGAAGTCATCGAAGTGCCTTTGCAGCAGGTCCTCGACCATCTTCATCTCGCTCCTGCGCAGGCCGCGGCAATCGTCGCCGAAGACGCGGCGACGCATCAGCGCATTCCCGATCAGGTTTACAGCGCAACTCTCGACGCGCAACCGGACAAGCTGCTGCTGCTGGTCCAGCTGCCGGCGCATGGACGCGAGCGCATCAGCTTCCGTGTCGATCCGAATGCACCCAAATTGCAGCCACTGGTCTTCGGACGCGACGCGCCGGAGCGCAAGGACGATTTTGCCTGGGAGAACCAGCAGGTCGCCTATCGCATCTACGGGCCGGCTCTGGAGGCAACGGGAGAGATCACCTCCGGCATCGACGTGTGGTCCAAGCGCATTCCAAACTTCGTCATCGACAGCTTCTACAAGCGCGACGCGGAGGGCGCGCGCACCCATAACCCCGCGCTCTCCTATCACAAGGACAACGGCGTGGGACTCGATTCCTATGAAGTAGGTAAAAGCCGCGGCTGCGGCGGGACTGCCGTGTTTGCAGACGGCAAGCTGATCGTGTCAAAGAATTACACCAGGCTGCACATGCTCGGCGACGGGCCGATTCGATTTTCTTTCGAAGTAACTTACGCTCCGTGGAATGCTAACGGAGTTATGGTTACCGAGACCAAGCGTATAACTCTCGACGCAGGCACGCACATGAACCGGATCGAATCGACTTATACCTTCGACGGCGCAGCAACACTCGACCTTGCCGCCGCCATCGCTGTGCATGAAGGAGCGAGCGCGGAGTTTCCCGTGGATGGCAGCATCGCGTCTGTCTGGGACACGCCGCAGATTCCTTCAGCAGGAAGAATCGCCACCGGCCTCGTCGCCGAACCAAATCAACATGCAAAAACGGTCAATGCAGCCGGCCACGCGCTGATGGTCTTCACCCGCCGCTCTGGCGAGCCGTTCACGTATCTTGCCGGCTCCGGATGGTCGAAAGCCGACATGCCGACGGCTGCTGATTGGGATAACTATCTCAAGCTGGAACTTGAGATGTTGGAACATCCCATCGCGACGCGCTGGGTGAAGCGGTAAGCGGGATGGCGGGTCTTTGCTGTAGGCCAGTCTTCGGATGGGTGACAATCCAACCGGAAATCAACCACGCGTTTCTAGAGAGATTGAGTGTTCGCTGAGCACGAAGTCGTTGATCGCCAGAACGGGCCTGATCTCAATAGCGCCTCTTGCTCGTGCACACGGAGTTTTCGCGACTAGCCGGACGACCTCATCGACATCCGCTGCCTCGATGATGGAAAAGCCGGCAAGGGGAACCTTCATTTCTGCAAATGCGCCTTCCGTGACGGTTGGGGTCCCTTCCCAGGCTGTAACGGTGACCACATCCGTCTTCACAGCGGCCATTAGCGCGCCTCGATTGCGCAGGATCTCATCCTGTCTGAGCAGAGTCTCCTGCTGCCCCCTTGGTCAGGGCCTTCCAGTCGCGTTCGTCTCCGTAGGCAAGACATAGAAACTTCATCGATTTTCTCCTGCAGATTAGATGCGAAGCATCGCGGACGGGTCATTCAATGTGCCGCGTCGGTCCAATTGCGGGAGTCTGTCGGCAAATTGCGGGCGGATGACCGACGACCGGCGCCTCGTTTCAGAATGCACGGGCGTTTTCCGGGTGGAGCTGCCGCGGCCCACAATTCCACAGCGTTATTGAGTGTTTTTTTGACGGTGAAACTGTGGAAGCGAAGAGATTAAACTGCTGATTCCCTGACGGTTCGATTGGTCTTCACAGGATCACATCCGAAAACGATGCCGAGCTTTTTATTTCGGGGTGGTGGTGGATGGGGGGTGGGGTCGGCGGACGGTTTCTTTTCGATATGTCTGGAAGATGCATCTTCGAATCGCCGTCCATTCAGACTCTTTTTTGTTTCTAATTCAATGGTGCGCCAACGAAGCGTAATTATCAGCAATTTTTGGGTGGGCAATGGCGCATTTTTTGCTCTCGGATCCCGGGTGCTTGAGCCTGGCTCCCGGGGGGGGCACGAGGTTTGCTTAGTAGGGGGGTTGGGTGTCAAAGTTGATCCCGATTGCCGGACTACTCGATAAATCGAAGCCGACCGAAAATCGCCGGAAATGAGTATTCGCGAGCTTGTTAAGCTATCCGTATGCATCGTCTTCTTCCTTTGCTACTCAGCTTCATTGCGATCGGGGCGGGATGCCTCGCACAATCTCCAGAGCAAGCCACGCCGCCAAAGGTAGCGGATCAACAACTTCGGTTCGACGTTGCCTCAGTCAGGCCGAACATTTCAGGCGGTCAGACGTCTTCAAATTTTCCCCTAGATCGCGGAGACGTCTACTATCCCACGGGAGGAATTTTCTCGGCGACGAATCAATCTCTTGTCACTTTCCTCATCTTTGCCTACAAGATTAATGTCAGCGAATTTCGCGGCGGATTGATGCGCCGTCTGCCAAATTGGGCCAGGACAGATAGATTCGACATCAACGCAAAAGCCGAATCGGAAACGCCCACAAAGCAAGACATGCGGCTGATGCTCCAGTCTCTGCTTGAGGATCGGTTCAAACTGAAAGCCTACCGGAAACAACAGGAGACGCCTGTCTTCGGCTTATACCTGGCAAAGCCGGGAAAGACTGGAGCTCAGCTAAAACCGCATCCCCCGGGCCCGTCTTGTGCGTTGCCTCTGCCGACGCCGGAAGAGGGAATGCCGGCCGCAAGAATGGTCGGACTTTGGCCGACTGGTTGTGGCGACGGGAGTGAGACACGGAGTTCCAAGAACCGTCTGAGGGAAGGCGGCCGGGACATGACGATGAGCGCAATTGCGGAGTGGTTGACAGGTGCGGGAGAGTCGGACCGGCCAATTGTAGACGAGACAGGCCTGCACGGAACATTCGATTTCATTCTCGAATTCGATCCCGAATCTTTGGGCAGGGAAGGCATGAGCAACCTCCAGCGCGACGACTCAGGACCCACGTTTCTTGAAGCCCTAAAGGAGCAGCTCGGTCTCCAGACCAAGAAACAAGAAGGGTCCATAAACATTTTCGTGGTGGACAACGTCGAGTACCCGTCCGCAAATTGACGGATGCGGCAGTATTTCCCTCATGCGTCGCGCCGCCGCCGCTGATGCGTCGAGGGGATGCTCATGTCTTCGCGGTACTTGGCTACGGTGCGGCGGGTTAGCTGGATGCCTTGCACCTGCAGCATTGCGGCTAGCTGGTCGTCGGTTAATGGACGGCGCGCGTCTTCATCCTCAATCAGTTTGCGGACTTTGCGCTTGAGCACCAGCAGCGGCGTGTCTGCGCCTTCGGGGCCGTTCGAGCCTTCGGAGAAGAAGAAGCGCAGCTCGATGACGCCTTGCGGGGTGTGCGCGTATTTGTTGGCCACGGCGCGGCTCACCGTGGAGGGGTGAACGCCGATCTCTTCGGCCACTTCCTTGATCATCATGGGGCGAAGCGCTTCAACGCCCTGCTCCAAAAATTCTTTCTGGCGGCGGACAATCACTTCGCACGTCCGCAGGATGGTGCTCTTGCGCTGGGCGATGTTGCGCATCAACTGCATGGCGGAGCGGAAGCGCTCCTTCACATAATCCTTGACTTCCTTGTCGGTGCCCTCGGCCACCAGCATGCGGCGGTAACGGGAGCTGAGGCGCAGGCTGGGCAGGTCTTCCTCGTTCATAGCCACTTCCCACTCCGCGCCGCGCTTGACGAAAACCACGTCAGGCTCGATGAGGCGCGTCTGCTCGCGGTTGTACTGGCGGCCGGGGCGGGGGTCGAGGGTGCGGATGAACTCGACGCCGGCGTGGGCCTCAGCGACGGTGATCTGCGCGGCGCGAGCCAGGTCTTTCACGTCGCGCTTCTGCAGCAGACTCAGATGTGTGGAAACGATCAGCGCGGCCACTTCCATGGCGCGGCGGCGGTCTTCAAGGCGCGCATCGGCCTCCGCGCGGAAGCTGCCGTGGGGGTCGGGACTTGACCCATTCAGAGTGGGCTGGACCGGATGCGGCTGGGCTGAATGAGATGAGGCCGAATGGGACTGGACTGAATAGGAATGGGCCGCATGGGATTGGACTGGATGGGAAAGAGCTGAAACGAACTCGCCGTTTTCCGACTCGTTTGCATCGGACTCGGCTAGGTGCGGTTCTGCCGCGTGGCGCGCAAAAAGCTGGGCAAATTCCGACTGCTGCGCGGTGATCTGGATCAGCAGGCACTCGCGCAGGTCGCGAGCTCCTACACCCGCGGGGTCAAGATGCTGCACCAGGTCAATCGCGCGGCGCACCAGGTCGAGAGCAGCCTCAGGGTCCATGGCTTCGCGCGCTGCGTGGCCGTTGCCGGCAGCGGTTGAGCGCATCGCGGCGGCCAACTCGTCGTCGTCCGCGGCCAGGTAGCCATCGCCGTCCAGATTCCCAATCACGTATTCAACCGCTTCGTGCAGCCGCGGCTCCAGCGTCAGAGCTCCCAGTTGCCACGCCAGGTGATCGGAAAGGCTCGTAGGCTGGGAGAGGAAATGCTCGAACGACGGCCTTTCGCTGTCTTCATACTCCGGCTGGGTGCGGTAGCCGGGGTCCAGGTAATCCTGGAAGTACGACCCGAAATCGACTTCCTCGAAGGAGTCCTTGGCGGCCGGCGCCGGCTCGGCCACAGCGCCGTTGTCGGGCCGATCCATAAGCTCGATGCGCTCCAGCCGTTCCTGGCGCTCTTGCCGGCCGGCAACCTCATCCAGCATGGGAACAGTCTCATCAATCTCTTCCAGAACCGGATTCTCCACCATCTCGGCATCGATCATCTCCTTCAGCTCGAGCTTGTTGAGCGCAAGCACGGAGACCATCTGCATCAGGCCCGGTGTGAGGACCTGGCGTTGCGATACCTTGAGCGACATTCTTGGTTGCAGCAGCGCCATGATTGAGACTTTTTCCCTGTTTGGACTTACTTCAAGTGTAATCGCGTGTGAAACGTGCCGAGGGCCAAACTACCTTCCATTGTGCCCTCTGTGCCAGTTCAGGCAACCAACAATTCGGGAATGCGTGCATGGACTTTTGTATGCCGGATTGGCCGCAAAGGGTATTGACAAATCCGGTTGGCCTTCAACTTGCTGCCCAAAGCGGCGTTTCTTCCACCGATCCTGAATCCGCATCGGGGTATCCGCGTCCAGGTGTCCGCACAACTTCATTATCCCAGTGAGAACCCCTCCCCGAGATAAAGCCGCCGCACGTCTACGTTGCTGCCCAGCTCGTGCGGGGTTCCGGCAAAAAATATACGCCCCTCGGCAATAATGTACGCCCTATCGGTGACACTGAGCGTTTCGCGTACGTTGTGGTCGGTAATCAAAATACCGATCCCGCTGGCTTTGAGCTCGAAGATGATCTTTTGCAATTCCAGTACCGCAATGGGGTCGATGCCGCTAAAGGGTTCATCCAGCAGGATAAAGCTCGGCTGGATGCATAAGCAACGGGCGATTTCCACACGCCGCCGCTCGCCGCCCGAAAGGGCATATCCCCGCGTCGTCCGGACGTGTCCCAGGTTGAGCTGATGAATGAGCCGCTCGGTGCGGGTGCGGCGTTCCTTGCTGCCCAGCGGCTGCGCCTCCAGCACGGCCAGAATGTTTTCTTCCACCGTGAGCTTGCGGAACACCGAAGGCTCCTGGGGCAGGTAGCTGATGCCGAAGTTGCGCGCCCGCAAGTACATGGGCACGCGCGTGATCTCCGTCTCGTCCACCATCACGCGGCCGCTCTCGGGCTGCACCAGGCCCACGATGATGTAGAAGCTGGTGGTTTTGCCGGCGCCGTTCGGCCCCAGCAGGCCCACCACTTCACCGCGCGAGATGCGCAGGTCTACTCCGCGCACTACCTGGCGGCCCTTGTAGCTCTTTCCGATTCCCTCGGCAATCAATGTGTCCATCTAGCGTGGCATCCGTAAAATCCGTTGAAAAACCAATCTGTCATCCTCAGTGTATCGGAGGGGCCTCGAAGGAACTGCCTCTTAGAACCTGTCTAAAACTCACTAGTGTGACGAATTTGCCTGCTTTGAAAGGGCACGGCTTTAGCCCCTGAGGGAATCTATTTTCACCAACTTGCATTGCCTCAGCGGCTAAAGCCGTGCTTCGTGCACAGCATCCACGGCACGGCTGAAGCCGTGCCCTTTCAAAGCCGGGAGTTTTTATACGGTTTTTGCACTTCTCGAATCTAACTCGTTCTGAACCTGGTCAAGAACCTTCAGCAGCAGCAACTCTAGCAGCCTTTCTCGGTCTGCCGCCTGCCCTGCCGTTTTTCCTCGCTGCCAACGCTTTGGCCGCGCTTTTTGACTTGCCTCCGGAGGCTCCAAGCCGGCCGGCCATCCACCGCTTCGATCCGAGGAAACCCTCCAGGAGCGCGGGAAGATAGAGGTCGGCATCCAGTTTGGGGAAGTGAATGCCAAAACCGGAGGGTGAAATCTCAATCGGCTCAAGCTGCGCTGGAGTTGCGCCTTGCAGGCCTTCAGCATCTTGGGGTGAAAACATCACATTGAGCCGGGAGCTGAGACGGACAACAATCTGCCCCATGCGGCTGTCGTAGTGGGCTTCCTCGGCACGGGGATGCGCGTCTGCGAATTCCCGCGCGCGCCGGTTGGCCTGTTCTACTTGCTCATCGAATTCCATGTATGCTCTCCCAGGCGCTCAGAAGACCAGCCAGATTCGCCAAAAGCGCTCTCGCAATGCGCGCCAGTTCGCCCGTGGCGAAGCCGTAGTTCTCCCGCAAAATTACAGAACCGGCAATGCGGTCCAAAATGAAGACAGCTTCACAACCGTGTCCGATGACATGCACATGAGGCGGGCGATGGTCGTTTGGATACACTGCCACCCGCAACGCGCCAATCCAAAGAACGGTTGGCATGAAGATATCCTATCAGAAACCGAAGCGATTGGGTTATGTGCGGCCGCAGAATCACGAATCATTTCTGCGTGGTGGCTGGTGTGGTTGTCTGTGTTGTGGTTCGGCCCCCGCCGCCTTCGATGCTCACACTATCATCGCGGCTATGGAAGATCAAAGCCTCGCCGGTGACGTTGCCCCGCGCCGGATCAGTCATGCGCGGCGGAGCGGCGGCCGTCCCGGTAAGCACATACTCGCCGGTCTCGCCGGTATAGACCAACTGCTCGCCGGTCCCTCGGCGGCCTTCTGAGGTGACCACGACGTGCCCGCGGGCCGTCATGCGATCCACCTGGGCCGCGCTGCCGTCTTTGCCGGCGTGGTTGCCCGGCGGCAGCAGCACCAGCTCAACTTCATTCGAAGCCGAGGTCGCTGTAGCCGTCTCGGCCACCACCGGCCCCAGCGATCCGGCGCGCATCACCGCCTTGCGTTCGGCGTCGGAGTACTTCAGATCGCCGCCGCGGACGCGGATTACGGCGGGCGTGCCGGATCTGGCGGGCGAATCCTTGCCAGCCTCGTTACCCGGCTGTTTGCTCGCATTCGCGCCCATCTCCAGCCCGCCCGTGCTCAGCAGGACTGCCTTCACCGGCTCTGCCGGGTCAGTGCTGGTGGCCACCAGCGTGCGCTTCTGGCGGTCGAGCACAATTACCGGCCCGGCAACAGAATTGGCTTCCTGCCACAGGCGCGCATGGCCGCGGAAGGTTGCCAGCGCACCCGCTCCGCCCGCCGCATGGCTCAGCTCCGCCTCAGCAGCAACCACGTGCGCCGGCCCTTTCCCGCCCAGGGCGGCATCGGCATGGCCGGAAACACCGCCTGGCGCAGCGCCTCGCTGTCCTGCTGAGGCGGACCCCGTATCCAGCCAGGTAGCCTTCACATTCCCGTGCCCAAACGCATCTCCCGACGCGCGTGAGACATCGATCTTGTCTGCCGTCATCTCGATCCCGCCGTCTTCCACGCGCGGGCTCAGCGTCAGGTGCAGCCACTCTCCCGCACCCTCATAGACGGCATGACCAGACCACGACTTGAGTGGCGTTGGCTGGTTGGCGCCCGGCTTCGCCGCCGGCTGCTGCATCAGCACCACGTGCCCGTCCAGCGCTGCGGATTGAATCTGCCCCTCATTGCTCTTGCCGCCGGCGACGCCCTGGCCGCTGCCAGCACTGCCCTTCGCGCTGGGCTGGACAAAATGCGCCTCCAGCCGGTCGCCGGTCGAGGTCTGCCGGGTTCCTTGGGCGTTGGTCTCCTCCACGCTGGCGTGGCCCGTCCCGGTCATCGCCGATAAAACCGAATCCGGGCCGAACGCGCCCATCACCTCATCGGCGGCCATGCGCGATGGCTCGGCAGCGGCCTTGCCGCGCTGGCTTTCGCCGGTCACCACCACCCCTTGCGCGCCATGAATCGCAGCTGGCTCCGCCTGTCCCTTGCCGTTATCGCGAAAATCCACGTCCGCTATCGGCGACTTCCACGTCCGGCTCACCCGCAGTGGCACATTGGACGAATCGCTGATTTGCTCGCTCTCCATCTCCACGCCACGCTCCAGGTGCGCGTGCCGCAACTCGCCCTGCGAGGTGAATTCGAGCTCCGCAGTAGGCGCGGTCCCGCGCATGCGCCGGACTTGAGCTCCGTCCAGCCCTTGGCGCGTGGAGTCCATCTGAACCCCGCCTTCCAGGTGTCCGTGGCGCGGCTGGTTGTGCTCGTTGAAGTCCAGCGATCCGATGGGCGCGGCAATGTGACCGCCATTCGCGGTCACCATGTTGAATCCATTCATCGCTTCCAACCGTATCGCGGACCCATCGTCGCGAAACAGGACCTTCGCGTCCCCGGCTGTGGCTTCACCGCCGCGGTAGTCGGCCGTGGCAGCATGAAGCCGGCACAGCCGCGCGTCTCGCTCAAACTCCGCGTGCTGCGCGCGGATCAAAACCGCCTCGCCGCCCCGCATGGTGCTCAGTTCCACGGCCTTGTCAAGCACCAGGAATCCCTTCGAGTCATAGGAGGCGCCCATGGAGCTGCCGCTGCCCTGCACCATGGAAAAATCCACGTGCTCGGCGGTCGTGGCCAGGCCGCTCTGCGTGTCGAAGGAAAGCCCGCTGGTCTTGACGTGAATCTCGCCCCGCTCGGCGGTTTGAGCAACGGAGGCAATGGGCGTTGGCTTTCCTTTTGCGGCCTTCGCTGCCGAAGCTTTCGGCGCAATGGCCGGCGCCACGCCCGGACGCATCAGCGTAATCTCCACCGGGCCATTCGCCATGGCAGTCCCGGCCTTCTGGTTGTAATCGAATTCGGCGCCTTCAATACGGTCGACACGGCTGCCGTCCTCGCCGAACAGCTCAATCTTCACGTCGTGCAAAATGGCGTGGTTGTCTTTGTACTGTGCCACTTTGGAAGCGTGAATCCGGTAGCGCGAATGGCCTCCGAAGGCGTGGTCAAGCGTGAAGCCGGTAGCGTCCTGCGTGATGTCGAGGCCCAGTTTCTTCGGAATTTCGCTTGCATTGAATGAGTTCTTCAGCCTGCCCCTGGCCAGGAACGCCCCCAGCGCCACCACCAGCAGGACACCTGCCAGGAGCACCAGCGTCCGCAGCCGTTCTATGGTGAATCGTGCGCTCAGTTTGCTACCCCTAAACGTGCCGCCAGCCGCTGCGCCAGGCTCTCGCCCAGTTCGCTCCACAGCAGCCGCGCCGTGGCCCCGGAAGCTTTTTCGATAGCCGCCGTCAACCCCACAAGCTGGCGCACATTTTCATCCACGTGTCGCGCCGCAACTGAATCCAGCTCGACGCCTTCTTCAAGGAACGGACCATCGGGGCCGAAGTCGATGCGGATGTGCCCGTCGGCCTCGTACGCGCCATCGTCGAACAGCGACCCATAGCCGGTAACGCGGACCAGGCGCGGCTCCCGCACCCAGCGCGCGTCCATCTCTGACGGCGTTTCCAACTCCCATAAACTCCAGCCGATCTGGAACTCGTATGCGTAGTCGTCGTGCAGCAGCCCCATCGCTTCTTCCACAGCGGCGCGAGGCTCAGCGCCCAGCATGGGAGTTCCCTCGCCGCTCAGGACCGCCGTGTTGCGCCGCCCATACACCTGCTGAAAAATCGGCGTCTCGCTCCAGCTCACCGGCCATACGGTGGCGGAGTAAACGCGCGCCTCGCCGCCATGCGCCGCAAATGCGCCCAGCACCGCCGTCAGCTTGTCCGCGAGCCCTTCCAGGCGCAGATTCGGGTACCACAAACTCAGATAAAGCGTGTCAGACATCTCTATAGATTGTAGACGTGCAGGCAGCGCCGAGGGTGCGGAGAGATGCCGAACGCCAACTCGCTAACCCGCTATCCCCGCGCCAGCGGGGGCTAACTCGCTGCCTTGATTGGAATGCTTACCGCCGGCCTTCGAGTTGCATCTTTTCAACTCGGCTGGAAAGCCCGCACCCAATCGTTCATGGCAGTTTCACCATAAACGCATTCATCTCCCGCAGCACATCGGCCTCGTTCGATTCAAAAATCATGTGGCTGGCATTGGGAATGCGCACCACGCGCGAACCCGGAATCCCCGCCTGAAACGCGTCCGCCTGCGCCGTGGTGCGCGCGAAATCGTCCAGGATCAGCTTCTGCCGCTCCTGCGGATTGTCGGCATCGAACTGGCCCAGGTTGTGCGGGTCGGCAAAGACGGCGAGAACCGGCGCATGGATCTCGATGTACTTCTCGGCGCCCGCTCCGATGGCTACCATGATGGGCGGCGGAGCAGCGGTTCGCGGCGCCTGCGCAGGCATCAGCGTCAGCTCATCCTGAAAATCCTGCACATCGCGCTCAAACTGCGGCAGGCTGGCCTGCAAGTCTGTGAAGTACTGCTTCAGATCTGGAGCCCCGGCCGACAAATAGACGTCGAGCTTCTTGCGCAGGTCGATCGCATCCAGCAGCAGGTCCCCATGCTTGCTGTCGTAAAACGCATACGAATAGCCAGCATCGAGATACACGAGGCCGGCCACTTTTTCCGGATGACGGCTGCCAATGGAGCTCAACTCCTGGCCGGCCTTGGCATGGCCAACAAGCACCGGCTTGTCGATCTTCAATTGATCCATCACAGCGAGCACGTCGTCGCCAAGCCGGTCGGCGGAGTAGTTTCCATCCTTCGGCTCAGGCGCGCTGGAAGCCCCGAATCCCCGCCGCGTGATGCCGTACACGTGGCAGTGCTCGATCAATTTGGGCGCAAACTTATCCCACACATGCGCGTCGTAGCCGAGGCCCGCCAGCAGAACTACGGGACGCCCCACACCGCCCCAGTCCAGCACCTCCAGCTTCACGTTTTTTTCGACGGGGATGAAGAACACCTGGTGCGAAGAGCCGTCCGCGGACTTTGGAGCTGGAATCGCCGATCCCGGAACCTTTGGCGGTTTGTGAGCCGGTAGTTGAGCAGAAAGCAGGTCCCCAGCCAGCATGCAAAGCACCACTGCCAATAGTCTCGCCGTCTTCACTCGCCGCCAACAGAGCATGGTTTCAACATACACCGCAAGCAGCAATCGGCATGAGTGGCGGGAATGGTTCCGAGCTTCGCTTCTGGAAGACAAGCCACCCACGGATTGGGTGCCCCAGGGCCTGCCCTGAGCTTGTCGAAAGCCTGCAATGAGCCTGCTAAAGGAGGTCTCGATCCTGGGACCTGGGATTCGACGCCCTCAAGGAGATTTCATAAATGGCTTTGTGTCAGGGCACGACTTCAGTCGTGCCGAAATGGCCACCAAGAATGCGCCGGCTTCAGCCCCTGAGGGATCTCCGCCTCGGCTTGAAACATGATGAGACCGGTTCTACCCCGTCACAATCTCGCTGAAATCCGCAATGCCCGAAAAGCCGCGAAGTACCTCGTCGATCAGCGCAAGATGCGCTCCGCGAACCGCTGGATCAGGATCGAGCACCATCACCTTGTCGAAGAATGCATCGATAGTGGGCCGCAGCGTCGCAATCAGAGTGAGCGTCTCAGCATACGCCCGCTCCGCACGCAACCTTGCCACTTCCGGCGCCAGCGCCCTAGCCGCATCAGCAAGCTGCTGCGCTTCAGAAGAAAGCGCGACATCCTTCGCCGAGCCGAGTTCAAACCGCTTCTCTTCCGCCTGGCGCAGAATATTCTTGATGCGCTTGAATGCCGCCGAAATCGCAGCGAAATCGGCCGACTCGCTCGCCGCCGTCAAGGCTTCGGCCCGCGCAATGGCATCGTGCACGTCGTCCGCGCCCGCGGCCAGCACTGCATTCACCACGTCGTAGGCATAGCCGCGGACGTCCTTTAGGTAGAAATGGAGGCGCTCTCGGAGGAAGGCGGAGGCGGCAGTTAGCGTCTGATCAGCATCGATATCTCTAGGTTCATCCACTCTCTTGCCATCTTTATCCGCCCACACTATCCCGGTATAGGATCCCAACACATCCCACAGCGTCAGCGACAGACTGCTCTCGGCCAAAATCTTCACAATGGCATTGGCGGCGCGACGCAGCGCGAAGGGATCCTTCGAGCCGGTGGGCGCCATGCCGATGCCGAACATATAGACGATGGTTTGGATACGGTCAGCGATACCAAGGATTTGTCCCTCGACAGTCCTGGGAATTCGATCTTCAATCGACGCAGGAGTGTACTGATCGTAGATCGCGTCGCCAACTTTGTCGCCGAGCCCTTGCGCTCTGGCGTACAGGCCACCAATGATGCCTTGCAACTCAGTGAACTCCTTAACCAGTTCGGCAGTGAGGTCGGTTTTGGAAAGTTCTGCGGCCTTCCGCAAAGCGGGTACGTCGACTTTGGCTCCGCCTGATATGGCTTTCGCCGCAAGGCATTCGGCTGCAGCCCAATTATTGCGGGCCTTCCAGTCATACATGCGCGGCTCATCTTGATCTGTCGGAGGACGGAAGAAGGTGACATTCTTGAGGCTCTCCACCCTCTCCGTCAGCGGCGTCTTCTGGTCGAAGTCCCAGAAGAACTGCGCATCCTTGAAGCGCGCGCGGAGCACGCGCGCATTGCCATGGCGGATGATCTCGCGGCCTGCGTCGTCGACTTGCGTATTCAAGACAGCCAGAAAATGCGGAGCAAGCTTGCCGTCCGCGCCTTCCACGGCGAAGTATTTCTGGTGGTCGCGCATGACGGTGACGAGCACCTCTTCGGGCAGGGCGAGATACTCCGGTTCAAAGTCGCCAAGCACGACGCTGGGCCACTCGGTGAGGTGCACCACGGT
>JBEKFD010000063.1:0-20449 GCA_050013495.1 Occallatibacter sp.
TCCGCATTGACCTTTTCCCGAGCAGGTTCCTGGGCCAGTTGCGCCGCCACTTCGAGCGTGTTGTAAGCCGACCGGCAGTCGCCGCTGGAGTAGCTGGCGATCAATTCAATCGCATCGTCATCGGCGGTGAGAGCAAGCGCTCCCAGGCCGCGTTCTTTATCCTCAAGCGCCCGTCGCAGCAGCGCGGCAATACGTTCCTCGCTCAGCGGCTTCAGCACATACACGCGGCAGCGCGACAGCAGCGCCGAAATAATCTCGAAGGATGGATTCTCGGTCGTCGCGCCGATCAGGCGAATGGTTCCACGCTCCACATAAGGCAGAAACGCGTCCTGCTGCGCTTTGTTGAAGCGGTGAATCTCGTCGACGAAGAGGATGGTGCGCGAGTGCATCTCCGCGGCCTGGGCGGCGGCGGACATCACCTGCTTGATCTCCTTGATGCCGCTCATCACGGCGGAGAATTCGATGAAGCTGGCCTTGGTGGTTTCGGCAATGATTTTTGCCAGGGTCGTCTTGCCCACCCCCGGCGGGCCCCACAGGATCATTGACCCGGAATCGTCCCGTTCGATTTGCACCCGCAGCGGCTTGCCGGGGCCAAGCAGATGCTCCTGGCCGCTATATTCCTCCAAAGTGCGGGGACGCATGCGCTCCGCAAGCGGCGCCGTGCGCAATGTGCCCTTGGGGCCGTCAGGCTCGCCGTCGAAAAGGCTCATTGTTTGCCTCCGGCCGAAAACTCCCCGTGCCCCATCTTTCGCGTTTTTTGCGAAGGGTGGGAAACCACATTGCCAACTGACCTTTGCCGCGCCGCCTCGTAAAGCAGCACGCTCGAGGCAACGGAAGCATTGAGGCTCTCCACCGGCCCTGGGCAGGGAATCGTCAACGTACCATCGGCCTTCGCCGCCAGTTCGAGCGGCACTCCATTGCCTTCGTTCCCGATCAGCAGCGCCACCGGCCCAACAAGGTCCACCAAGTCGACCGGCTCGGCTGCTTGCACCGCGGTGGTCCACAGCTTCACGCCCGCTTCGCGCAGTTGCGTGAAACATTCACCCACCCCGACGCTCAGCAGGGGAAGCCGAAACACGCTGCCTGCGGAGGCCCGCACCGCTTTAGGGTTCCAGGCGCTGACGGTGCCCGGCAGGCAGATGACTCCAGAAGCGCCGAAGGCTTCGGCGGAGCGCAGAATCGTACCCAGGTTGCCGGGGTCCTGCAAGCCGGCCAGCACCAGCAGCAGCGGCTCGGCGTCGCTCCTGCCATCAACCGCTCCCGCAAGCAGGTCCCGCCAAACCCAATCGGGCGGCTCGACGAGAGCTGCAATCGGCTGCGGCGCCTCGGTCGCCAGGGCGGAGGCGAGCAATTCCTTTGCCATCAGAATCACCTCAGTCTCGGGGGAGAAATTCATTCCGTCAAGCAAATGCCGGGAGCCCTCGGCCACAAACACGCACTCGATGCGCAACCGCGCGCGCAGTGCCTCTTCGAGCAGCTTTGGCCCCTCGATTCCAGCCAGAATGCGCCCTCCGTCACCCGGCTCACGCAGGGATTGATGCAGCGCGCGGCGCAACTGCTTCAGGCGCGGATTCTGTTTACTCTGTACAATTCGAAAAGACATCGATCGGGGACCTTACGCACTACGCCGATTCTAGCCGCTTGTCCTCAAAAGCGGCGGCCCGAACCGGCGAGGCAACTTGCCCGCGACACCGCCCTGTGTTAGTTTCCGACTTTAGGGTGTCTGCGATTTACTACGTTTTCACGGAAAGGTGCCGCTCATGCCGGCGCGCGTGAAGGCGGCCCATGGAACCGAGGTAAGCCTTCTTGTCCGCGGAGATTTTGCGCGTCCATCCCGATGAACCCCAGGCAGATCGAATCGATTACATCGTTTCCTGCCTGCGCAAAGGCGATGTAGTCGCCTTGCCCACCGACACCTTCTACGGCCTTGCCGTTGACCCGGTCAATCTGTACGCGGTGGAGCGAATCTACCAGATCAAGACGCGGCAAAAGCACAAGCCGCTTTCGCTGTTGATCTCCGGCCTGGCCCAGGCCTACGAACTGGCGCGCGACACCGATCCGCAACTGGACAAGCTTGCAGACAAGTTCTGGCCTGGCCCGCTCACCATTATTGTGCGCGCCGGCACCAAGCTGCCTTTGCGCTCGACGGCCAACACCGGCAATGTAGCGTTGCGCGTGCCGGACGCGGCCATTCCGCGTGCCGTTGTTGAGCGCTTCGGCCTGCCCATCACCGCCACCTCGGCCAACTTGCAGGGGGCGGCAGAGTGTACCCACGCAGCCTGTGTCCGCGACCAGATCGGCGACCGCATTCCGCTCATCATCGATGGCGGTCCCACCGGTCATGCGCAGCCCACCACGATCGTCGATCTTTCGCTGGGGCCGGGGCGCTGGGAGATTCTGCGCGAGGGTGCCATCCCCACGCACGAAATCGTCATGGTCTTGCAGCGATAGAGCGAGGATCAGAGGCCGCGGATGAACCGCCATGCAGTCTCCAAGCCGCGCGGACCGGGAAGACGTAGGGTTCTCGCCGTGGGACTGTTGCTGTTTCTGGCCTTGCTTCTGGGAGCGATGGGCTGGTGCCGCTGGGTCTACGATCAAATTGAGACCTACGCCAGCCAGGACCATGCCGCGCCCTCTGACGCGATTGGCGTGTTCGGCGCTGCAGAGTACGACGGCAAGCCCTCGCCCGTCTACCGCGCGCGGCTCGACCATGCGTGGGCTCTCTACCATCGCGGCATTGCGCCCGTCATTATTACCCTGGGCGGAGCGGGAGGCGACCAATACACCGAAGGCGCGGTGGGCCAGGAATACCTGATGAGCCTGGGCGTTCCGGAAGAAGCCATCATCGCCGAAACTGAGAGCCGCGATACGGAAGACTCGGCGCGGCGCATTGCCGTGATAGCGCGCGCCAACGGCCTGCACCGGCTGGTGATCGTGAGCGACGGCACACACCTGTTCCGCATTCACGCCATCTGCGCCGCGGACGGGCTGGACGTACTGACTTCGCCGCGCCCGCGCGTGCCGGTGGAAGGCGGAACGGACGAGTTCGAGCGCGTCTGGCACGAGATCATCAGCTATACGCTGTGGCGGCTGGATCTGCATTGAAGACCAGCAAGTCAGCAAGCCGGCGGGGCTTGCTCTCTCGCATTACCGAAGATCATGGGGCGCCCCATCTGAGCGCCCTCTGGGCACCACGTTCTTGTCTTCGTGGCAAGGGTGGGAAGCCACGAACCTACCCTCCGCCCGAATGAGGCATCCCCGCCAGCAGCGCCAGCGCAAACCCCGCGGCGCTGGCCGTTGACAGGAAGTTGACCGCGTCGTTGTTCAGCCAGCCACGGCGCTCCAGTGTTGCTCCGAGCAGGCTGTCGAAGAGCAGCCCGAATACGCCGCCGGCACCGCCGATCCAGAAAAGCGCCAGATTCCCGCGCAATGCCACGGCCCCTATTGCCGCGACAATTCCCGCCGCGCCGACGCCCGCGAGCGTGCCTACCGGGCTGACAGCGCCATCTGTGCCGGGGTCGACGGCGCGCAGCGTTGTAATCATGCGCGGCCGGCCGCCGAGCACCTGCCCAATCTCGGAAGAAACCGTGTCCGCCGCCGCTTCGGCAAGCGCGGCCAGGCCGACCGCGAACAGCGGTATGGGCGGGAGTGTTCGAACTGGAGAAAACCAATGATTGTCCGTAAGCCAGGACTGGACGAATTCCGAGCAGGCCAGCGCAGCCACTCCGAGGTTGGCAGCAACCTGCGCGGCGGACCGGCCACGCCGATTCTCCGCTGTCCCGAGGAACTCCTTCTTTTTTCGGCCGAGCATGGTGGAGAACCAGGCCAACAAGGAAACCGCGAGCACCGGCGGCAAAGCCGTGCGCCAGGGCTGATAAGGAAACGTCACCGTCGAGAACATGAGGCTGGCGGTGATGACTGCGCCAGTGAAGGCCCCGGCCGGCGTGGCGGCGCGCAGGTTGAGAACAACCAACGCGAGGAGAAGACTCAGGCCGATGGTCCAGATGGCCACGGGCGCGGCTTGCGTGGCCCACCAGTGGGCCTGCAGCACCAGGCTCGCTGCCGCAAAGGGCACAACGATCAGCAGAACGAGCTTCGATTGCCAGAGCAGCTTCGATTGGGGCACGATTTATCGTAAGCTGCGGCACCCAGGTCTCAGAAGCGAGACCCGGGGCACCTGGCACAACTCCATTTCCTCCGCTTGCGCCGATTTTCGGTATTGAATGGCCTTTCTCTCGCGGTTGGTGGCAAAAAGAGTTGCAAAAGGGAGAGAATGCCGTATGTCTCCAGGCTTTACGCGGCGGTTTCATTGCTATAACCATCGGCCAATGCCAAATCTCCGCCTCATGGTTCTGGTTCCCTTCGCCGTCTGGAGCGTTTGCCAGATCGGCTGTTCCGGCGGCAGTCCCTCCACGGTTCAAAAGGCTCCCCCGCCTCCTCCGCCGGTGACGGCGGCTTTGGGCGGCTCGAATTATGGCTGGTACTACCTCACGTCGTCTTGCAACCGGGAGCCCTACGGCGTGGTGTACAACTACAACACCGCCTCAACGATCATCGATTCTCAGTTACAGCAGATGTACAGCAATGGCCAGCGGCGGCTTCGCATACCCATCTATCACGCTCGCGGAATCAACTCCGGAACCATCATGGATTCCACCGGCGGCACCCTGGCGCCGCAATTCCTCACCAATCTCACCAATCTGCTGGCGGCTATCAAAGCAGCGGGGTTCGTGGAGATTGAAGTCAGTTTTCATCCCCAGTCCATCAACAACCCTTTGGTATGGACCACCTTCAGCAATGACTATTTTCAAGAGAATTGGAGCGTGATTCAGAACGTGCGTTCCGTTGTCTCTGCGGCCGGTATTTCCTATCACCTCGACCTGTTGAACGAAGGCATTCCCCCGCTGAGCTACCCGCTGCTTTTGCAGTATGACCAGATGCTTTGGAACGATTATGTGACGAAGTTCGGAAGCGCGGACACGATGGGGTTTTCGATCATCGCCGATTCGGCCCATTTGGGCCAGGTCAGCAAGGTGTACGGACCGAGCGCCTACGGGAATCAAGGCCCGCCGCAGCTGTTCGATGTCCATATCTACGACAAGACCGGGAACAGCTTCGCCACGGCGTACAACTCCCTGACCAGCCAGGGATATAAGGGAGTGCCGTGGATTATCGGTGAGGCGTATTACAACGACGCGGCCGAGGCTGCGGCGCAGCGCGCGGAAATCAAAAGCACCGGGCAGCCGGTCCTCTACCTGACGCAGTGGCCACTCACCTCGGACCTAAGCTGCAACAACCAGGTGAATGTGGCGCCGCCGGCGGACTTTTCGAATTATACAGTTCAGAATTTCTGAAACGGGCGTTGCGGGATCCTCAGGCACCGTTGCCTTCGCGTAGAGCGGGTTCACAATTCCGGCATCCGGGAAGATATCGTTGACTCGCCCTCGTTCCGCACCGCTCTCTGTTCGACATCTTTTTCTGCCTGCCGCTTACCACCTCTCAAGATAGGTTGCTCTATGAATCGCCATGAAAGCGCCGCGTAGGAAATTGTGGCTCCAAGCGCCAGCAGCGATGCAAGGGTAGAGTGGCTGATGTGTTTCCGCATCACGACAATCGCCGCAGCGTGAACCAAATAGACGGTGTAACTGATTCGGCCGAGATAAACGAGCGGCTTCCACTTGAGAGGTCCAACAAAGCGGCCGCTCAACGCCCACAGAAGCACTCCAACATAGCCAAGCAGCGTTAACTCATACAGCCATACGTTCACCAGAACCGTATTTGCGCCAGGCTGAAACCAGGGATGCGTGGAAAGCAGACAGAGCGCTATGGCAACAACGCCGGCGAAGGAGAACCCAAGCACACCGAAGCGTTTTACGGAGATGGGATTATGCCGCCAAGCCAAGGCGATGAGCGCGCCCGCGGCCAGGAGATCCATCCGGAACGGCGTCCCGGTATAGATATCCCAGTGGTTCGGGAAGAATGCCGTTGCTACCCCGCGCAAGAGTGGGGCAGCAACAACCAGGCCAATGGCGAGCCATGCGACTGCCGCCTCGCTGAGCGAATAGACCGCAACCGGCCACAGGAGATAGAACTGCTCCTCCACGGCAAGGGACCACAACACGCCTTGAGAATAGGCTCCCGCGAAGTGGAAGAACGGCGTCGTGTTCATCAAGAACGCGAAGAGATACCAATGACGGAGCCAGCCAACCCCGAACAAAACGGATGTGAGCACCAGAAACAGGAGATAGGAAGGAAGTATTCTGCGTGCTCGCCGTGAATAAAAAGATGAAAAGTATGTATTCCAGGAGTGTTCACGGCGCTCTTGCAGCAGGATCCCAGTGATAAGGAATCCGGATAATACAAAGAACAGATCCACACCGCTCCACAGCAATTGAGAACGAATGCCGTGGCTGGCAAATACCATCAGAACCGCGACGGCTCGAAGCCCGTCTAACTGGGCGATCCGCGGCTTGGGGCGATTGTGCTCAATAGAGCCGCTTCGATCCTGGTCTAGCGCGTTGGGAACCATCTACGACAACCGGTCCATATCAGTCGAGCACCTCTCGCTAGACATTCCTCGGCCTAACTTCAAAACCTTACACGGAACGGATCGTCATCCGTGACAATGTGCGGAGATGCCGACAGCCGATTTCCTTGACTTACTCAGATTACTATTGCGATTGTTTCAGGGAAGCTATCAGACGTCGCAGTTCTTCGGCCGTGGGTGGACTCCCAGGTCTGAAAATCCATGCCTGGGCCACCCGCCCTTGTGCGCTTTCGATTTCCACGGCACAGTTGAACTCAGTCGGTTTACACTCAACTGCGCGGTGATTTGTGCTTGTTTCAGTCACCCAGGAGTTTGGAATGCAAAGGTTTTCATTTGCTGTTGCTGTTGTCGCCGGACTCTTTCTTGCCGGCGTGTCCGCCCCGGCTCAATCGCGGCTGGAACTGGATCGCAAGGGCGAGACGATTGTTCTGGAGCCCTATGCGCCCAATATTCTGCGCGTGACGCTGAGCCTGAAGAAGGAACCCGCCCTCGCCGCTCCTGGATACGGAATCATCGGCGCCCCCGCTGCGGCAGGCTGGACTGCAACGGAGACTGCACAGGCCAATGTCTACCAGTCCGGCCGCATCGTCGCCACGGTGGACAAGGATTTGCCCCCAGCGCATCCGCCTATGCAGACGGAGATTGACATTGCCAAATACTTCAATGGCTCCGCGCCGGACTCGCACATCACCCTGCGCACGCCCGACGGCAAGAAACTGCTGGAGATGACGGACTGGTCGCAGTCTGTGCCAAACCACAAGGACGCCACTGCCAGCCTCGCCACCGATCGCCGCCCCACCGATCCGCCTTCTTATATCGTCGGCGCGAACTTTGTTTCTCCCGACGACGAGCACTACTACGGCCTGGGCCAGAATCACGAAGGCTTCCTCGATCATCGCGGCCATCCGGTCCGCTGCTGGGCAGACTACACGGCCCCCGCCGCGCCCAGCTTCTGCGTGCCGTTCCTGGTGACCAACAAAGGCTACGGCCTGCTGTGGGACAACCCATCGAAGACCACCATCTCCGCCGGGTTCAACGAGCAGACACGCTGGAGTTCGGAAGTGGGCGACCGCGTTTCGTTCTTCGTGATCGCCGGCGACACAGCGGACGAAATCTATGCCGGCTACAAGCTGCTCACCGGGCCCACGCACATGCTTCCCAAAGCCGCTTATGGCTATATCCAGTGCAAGCAGCGCTACGCAAGCCAGAAGGAGGTGCTGGCCGTCGCACAAGGCTACCGCGACCGCCATCTGCCAGCCGACGTGATCGTCGTTGACTGGTTCTATTACACAAAAATGGGCCAGATGGACATGGACCCCAAGTTCTGGCCCGACCCCGCGGCCATGAACAAGCAGCTGCACGAGATGGGCTTCGAGACCATGATCAGCGTGTGGCCGCGCTTTGTTCCCGACGACCGCTTTTACGCTGAGCTGCGCGAAAAGGGATGGTTCATTCACCTGGCGGACGGAACGCCGATCAACGGCCTGCCCTACGACCGAGCTGGATCGGACATCGACACCACCAATCCGGAAGCCGCCAAGTGGTACTGGCAGACCATCCACGACAACATCGTCAGCAAGGGATTCGATTCGTTGTGGGCCGACGAGACCGAGCCCGATTTGCCTCCGAATGGCTCGTACTATCACATTGGTCCGGGCACGCAGTTCTTCAACGTCTACCCACTGTTCCACACCGCCGCGCTTTACGATGGATTCCGCAAGGATCAGCCGGAGCGACGTGCCCTCATTCTCTCTCGCGATGCGTTTACGGGAGCGCAGCGCAATGGAACCATCTTCTGGTCGTCGGACATCTATCCCACCTGGGATGCGCTCAAGCGGCAGATTCCGACTGGCCTCGACTTCGCGGCATCAGGCATCACCTACTGGTCCAACGACACAGGCGGATGGCAGTATCTCCCCGCCGAGCATCACCCGGCGCATCCGCCGCTGCTTGACCCCTCGGACGCGAGAGCCAATGTGGGTGGTTACGACGACTACCCGGAGCTCTACACGCGCTGGTTTCAGTACGCGACCTTTCTGCCGATCATGCGCAGCCACGGCAGCCGCCCGGCGAACGAAGTCTGGTCGTACGGCAAGCAGGCCGAGCCGATTCTGGAGAAGTACCTCCGGCTGCGCTACCAGCTGATGCCGTACATCTACTCGCTTGGCTATCAGACATGGCTCACCGGCGCGCCCTTCCTGCGGGCGCTGCCGCTCGATTTCCCGGCCGACCCCAAGGTCGCCGACCTGCGCGACGAATACATGTTCGGGCCGGCGTTCCTGGTTGCGCCCGTCACCGATCAGGGAGCTACCAGCCGCGAAGTGTATCTGCCCGCCGGCGCGGACTGGTACAACTACTGGACCAATGAGCGGCTAAAGGGTGGCCAGACCATCACGGTGCAGGCGCCTATCGACACCATTCCGCTGTTCGTCCGCGCCGGCTCGATTCTCCCGGTCGGTGCACCTGTCGAAAGCACGCATGAGGCGCAAGCCATCGAGCATGTGCGCGTCTATCCCGGCGCCGATGCGAGCTTTACGCTCTTTTCCGACGACGGCAAGACTTACGCCTACGAAAACGGCGCGGGCTCGGTTACGAAGCTGCACTGGAACGACACGGCACGGCAACTGAGTAAGGAAGGCGCGGGGGCCTGGACTAAGCCCGACAGCGAGATAGTCGAGGTGGCCGGGCATTGACGGACGCGCCTTTCCCGTCTTCTCCCCTGGCTCTGGGATTCGAGCTCCCGAGCAGACACCAACGAGGAGTGCGCAATGAACGATAGTCTAATCGACCGAATTCGGAACGCTGAGGAGGCAGCGCGCGGCCTTCTGTTGACGGCGGTGCAGATCAGGGAAGAGGTAGAGCGCCTTCCGCTGGAAGACCAAGCCTTGCGTGCGGAGCTATCCGAGTCCGCGGAGGAATTCGAGAACCAGGCGAATGGGCTGGCGGTCCATCTTGAACGGTGGAGAAAGCAAATTAACTGAGCGCGGAATGCGTCCGCCGCTCCCTTTATTAAACCAAGGAGGGAGTGGGGGTAGATGTCAAATGGAAAACCTCGCCCGATACCCTTCATTCCAGCATGCGTCTAATCACCGGCAGCCTGATTTACAATCACCTTAAGCAGGAAAGATAAGCGGGAACGAAACTGAATGATGCTTTTTTCCATGAATTTAGGCCAGGCGCGCGTGCGGTTGGTTTTGGGGGGCGTGGCGCTTGCGGCCGGGGTCCTGATTGCCGGCTGCGGTAGTACCTATCGGCCTGTGGTTACGCCGGTTACGTCCAGCGGGCCAGAGGCTCAGCCATCCTCGTATGTGATCGTGGTTTCGGCGCCGTCGCCCACCACGCCGGGTGTGGCTACCATCATCGACTATTCCGGCGATACGGTGCTGGCGCTGGCGCCCATTGGAGTCGGTCCGGAGGCCTTCACGATTGATGAAGTGGGCGGCAACGGTTACACCATCAACAGCGACGGGACGCTGAGCAATTTTCCCATTTCACAATCCCTCCAGGCCAAGCAGGTGGAATACTCCACCCTGCCTTCGACGGCCGACCCGGTCAACCTGTTTTCGCCCTCGTTCGGACTGTATGCCGCGGATCTAAGCGGCAGCCTGGTGGATGTGTTCAACGGATTTCCCGAAGCCTTCAAGCTTTCCATCCCCGTGGCCACGACGCCTGTCATGATTATCGGTTCGAGTGCAACCGGCCAGCGCGATTTTGCCATCAGCCAGAACCTTGCCGCTCCCAGCGGCGTGGAGTGCAACAACACGCCGACGGCCGAGCCTGCTGGTTCGGCAGACGCGTTTGAGCTCTCCAGCTTCACGTTTTCGTCCAATATTCCTGTGGGAAAGTGCCCGGTGTACGCTGTCGAGACTCCGGATAACCGGCGGCTGCTGGTGATGAACCGCGGCGACGATACCATCTCGGTGATCAACAACCAGAACAACACACAGGACACCTGCACGCCCTTCCAGAATCAGAACGGCCAATGGGTTACCTGTCATCCAGTGCTGCCGCTTTCGCAGGCCGGCTTGAAGGTGGCCGGCGCCGTTCCTCCTCCCAATTGCAACATTGCCACCAACCCCACCTGCGGAATGCCTGCCACTGCGGGTCCGGTTTATGCGGAGTCCAACGCGGCCACCAACCAGCTGGTTGTGGCTGACTACGACGGCGGCGCCATCAGCGTCATCGACATGAGCGGGGACGAGTACGGCAACGACTACAACACCTACGCCAACCCCAGCTGCACGGTGAACGGTGTCAACAGCTACGCCAACTGCGGCGCCATTACGGGTGGCTTTGGAACCACGTACACCATTGCGGTGGGCAACAATCCCGCCGCTGTGACCGTGCTGAACGACGGCAGCCGCGCATACGCCGCGAACCAGACCGACCAGACTGTGTCCATTGTTACCCTGAGCAGCCATACAGTGGAAAAGACGCTGCCCGTGACGGGCCACCCGCGCACCGTGGTTTCCACGCAGAATTCCCAGTTCGGCAAAGTGTACGTGGCTTCGCCGGACAGCCCCTTTCTAACGATTCTGCGCACCGATCTGGATATCGTGGATACCACGGTGCTGGTGGAGGGAAACACTGTGGACGTGCGCGTGACCACGCAGGCCGGGTCGGGAGGCAACACCAACTCGGTGAGCCGCCGCCCTGGGTATGGGCAGCCCTGCTACCTGCCGGGCGCCGCCAACTCCGCAACGCTCGCGGGTTGCAGAACGCAGCCGTAGGCGAAGCCGCAAGAGCCGATCGCAAAGCTGAAAAATGGGTCATTCCGTCGTTTCGGAATGACCCATTTTTTGCTTTCTGCCCAAACAGCGAGTTCCTTACAGCCCGGAAAGAACAATTGGCAGCGTGGGCGTAGCCGAGCCACCGGCATTCTCGATTGTCACGCCAAACCCTGCAACCGCCAGTCCGGCCGGCTCGTTAGCCAGGATCAAGGTCGCGTTTCCGGAGCCGTCAGGCTCGAACGTCCCCGCCGGCAGCGGCGCTTTGCCGCCCGGCTGCAGAATCCATAACTCGTAGGTCTTGCCTTCAGGCAGCGGATGCAGATTGGACGCGGTAAGCAGCAGCTTGCCGGTGCGTGCGGTGTAGACCACTCTGCCTTCCGGCGGCGGCGCGGTCACCGGGCCCGGATGCAGCGACACTCTTTTCTCCTGCGGGGAGCTCAGCAATTCGATCAGCTGCGCCAACTGCGCGGAGTCGATGGCGCCCTTGCGAGCCTGGTGCACCAGCGGGCCGATCTCGGCGCGCTTGCGCAAATCGTCGATTCCCACAGCAAGCAAAGCCACGGCCAGCGCTCCGGCCAGCACCGGCGTCCATCCTCCGCCGAAAATTGACTTCCAGAAGGAAGGCTTCGCGGGAGGCGACTCGATGGCCGAGTGGCTGGCTTGCGGGGTTGCGGTTTGCTGTGTCTCCGTGAGGCGGGCTAGGAAACGATCCCGTGCTCCTGCCGGGGGCGCGGCTTCGGCAGTCGTCTGGGCGTAGGCAGCCAGGGCAAGCGTGTTCTGGCGCAACTCTTCCTTGCAGCGCGCGCAGCCGAGCAGATGCTCTTCGACCGGTTTCATTTCATCCGGAGGCAGCGCGCCCATCGCGTAGAGCGTCAGGTCGGTATCGGCAATGTGCATTCTGTCGTTCATGCGGTCATCGCCTTTCTGATCGACATCAGCCCCGCGCGGATGCGCGTTTTGACGGTGCCCAGCGGGGAGCCGGTTCGCTCGGCAATCTCGGTGTGGCTCAGGCCCTGAAAATAGGCCAGTTCCAGCGGGCCTTGCTGGTCGGCGGGTAGCGTTTCCAATACGCCGCGCACCTTGTCGATGAGCCAGCTCTGCTCGCTTTCGAGCGCCATGTCGCGGGGATCGGGCAAAGGCAGGTCGCCGAGCGGGTCGAGCGGCGACCGCTTGCGCAGCACGTCAATGGCGCGGTTGCGCGTCACCACGCTCAGCCACGCGGCCAGATTGCCGCGCTGCGCGACGAAGCTCTGCGGGCGTTTCCAAACCTGGAGAAGGACTTCCTGCATCACGTCCTCCGCCAGCGACGGCTCGCGCAGCACACGCAGGGCAATGCAATAGACGATCCTCGAGTAGCGGTCGTAGACCGCCGCCATGGCTTGCTGATTGCCTTCGGCCACTGCTTCAAGCAGGGCTGCGTCGTCCATGGTCTCAACCTTTGCGCCTTGTGCCGGGTGTCCATCTTCAACAATAGTACGAAGCGGGGCAGGTCCCGGATTGGAAGGCGGCGATTCGGGCTGAATTGGTAGCATTGCCAAGAGCCAAAATAGCGCACTTGCGTTGCTTCACACAAGGAAGAACGTTGACTGATTATGAATTGACATCGGAGACCCTGTTTGTGAAGATCGAGGAATACGAAAGGGATAGAAATGCCAACCATCAGCAGGTTCTACGGCATTTTGATCCAGATGTACTTCGGCGATCATGCTCCTCCTCACTTCCACGCGTTGTATGCTGAATTCGAAGCATTGATCGACATTCGGACGTTTGACGTTATTCGCGGAGAACTGCCTGGCCGTGCAATGGCACTCGTCCTGGAATGGTCGCAACTGCATCGCGAAGAACTGATGAGGGACTGGGAACTATGCGTTCAGAATCAAACGCCAATGAGAATTCGCCCGTTGGTCTAGTAGACGAGATTGCGCCCAAGTCTCCTTGGCGCGTAACCAAGGTCGAGGCCCTCCCAGGGTTTCGGCTGAAGGTCGCATTTGCCGATGGCCTTGTCGGAACGGTTGATCTGTCTCGCATGGTGCAGTCGCCCCAGGCGGGAGTTTTTGCCGCCCTCCGCGACGCTTCCATGTTTTCGCAAGTCAAGCTCGAATACGGAGCCGTGACCTGGCCGGGAGAACTGGATCTTGCCCCCGATGCGATGCACGCGGCGATCCTGGAACATGGAGAGTGGTCCCTCTAAGAGCCGCATTGAGCGACGACCGGATGGATGAGGAAGTTTTTTGGAAAAGAAGCCGGCTGCGAAGAAGATTCGCGTGGATCTGCTGCTGGTTGAGCGGTGCCTGGTGCCCAGCCGCGAACGGGCACGCGCGTTGATTCTGGCTGGACGCGTGCTGGTGCGCGAGCAAAAGGTGGACAAGCCAGGCACCGCTGTTCCCGAAGATGCGCCTATTCGGCTGCTAGGCGAGGAGCAGGCCTTCGTCAGCCGCGGCGGGTTGAAGCTGGAAGCGGCGCTCAAGCATTGGCAGATCGCCGTGAGCGGCAGGGCCTGCCTGGATGTTGGCGCGTCTACTGGCGGGTTCACCGATTGCCTGTTGCAGCACGGCGCGGCTCACGTGACGGCTGTCGACACCGGTTTCGGCCAGATTGCGATGAAGCTACGCAACGATCCGCGTGTGCGCCTGGTGGAGCGCACCAATGCCCGGCTGCTTGCGCCCGGCGCGCTGGCTGCTCAGGAGGGCTCGTCGGAATTGACGCTGCTGGTAGTGGACGTGTCCTTCATCTCCGCCACGCTGGTGCTGCCGCCGGTGCTGGCGGCTGCGCCCGGGTTGCGTGAAGCCGTGATCCTGGTGAAACCGCAGTTTGAGGCCGGACGCGGCCATGTCGGCAAAGGAGGGATTGTGCGCAATCCCGAGGCGCACCAACTGGCGATCGACCGCGTGGCCGATTGCGTCCGCTCGCTGGGTTGGGAGGTGGTGGAAACAATTCCGTCACCAATTACCGGGATGGAGGGGAATAAGGAGTTCCTGCTTTACGCGCGACGTTGAGAAGAGAAGAAATCTTCTGCGCCTCGCTGGAGCCAGAAGTAGAGCCTTACTGGAAGGATCCTTCCTTGAGTTTTGACGTACTGAGTCCCGTGACCTTGGCCCGATATCTTCCCTCTACCCTGCCCAACTGCTTGAAGTCGAAAAGGAAATCCATATTCTTGGCCTCGGGCAGCCGTATCACTTTGATCTCGTAGTAATAAACCTTCCCGGCCTCGGCAGTGAATGTGTCCAAGCCAACCTTATTGGCCTCGGAGGAAGAGTCAGACTGCCAATTCACGCACACGTTGTGTTCGCCCGGCGAGAGGTCAATTGCGAAGTGGGAGTCGCCCCTGTTGGCGCCCACCCATTCTCCGTCCACTCCGAAGCGGGTTGTCGGCGTGGTGAGAGAAAAGGATGCCGAGTTGACGGTTTCAATGAACACAATTTGCGCTTTGCCTTCCGCGGGGGGTGGAATTTCGGGCGCGGGTTGACCCTCGGATGGTGTTTTGACCTTGACGCTGTACTTGACGGCGTCTTTGCCGCACGACTCCGGCAAGACTGTGGCGAGCGCTTGCGCCGCTGGGACGAGGAATGCACAGAGGAGCAAAGAAAGGGCTTTTCGTTTCATGGGCAACATCATAAACCACGGGCTAAGGCGAGGCGAGTTTCCGGGTACATCCGTTACACTGGGACCGCATGATTCGTGTTGCGATTGTCTGCAAGCCGCAGAAGGAAGAGCTCACCCGGCTGTTGCCGGAGTTGATCGCCTGGCTGCGCGAGCGCGGCTACGAGCCGCTGCTGGACGAGGAATCGGGAAAATATACCTCGGCCGCTCCCGTGATCCCGCGCGCCGAAATGCCAGCCTGCGCGCCGGGCCTGGTTATCGTTCTGGGCGGCGACGGAACTCTGCTCTCGGTAGCGCGCATCTTCGCGGCAACGGGTACGCCCATTCTCAGCGTCAACCTGGGCTATCTGGGGTTCCTGACCGAGGTGCGCCTGGCCGACCTCTATCAGACGCTGGACGGCTGGTGCAAGGATTGCTACCAGGTGGACGGCCGCGCCATGCTGCACGCCGAACTGTGGCGCGAGGGCGCCGTGCGCTCCAGCTACGAGGCGCTGAACGACGTGGTCGTCTCCAAGGGCGACATTGCGCGCATGGGCGAGTTCACCGTTGAGCTCGACGGCAAGAAGGTCGCCGACTTCCGCGCCGACGGAGTCATCGTTTCTACGCCGACAGGGTCTACGGCCTATACGCTGGCCGCAAACGGCCCAATTCTCACCCCGGACGTCGACGCCATGGTGGTTACGCCCATTTGTCCTCACCTGCTGACGCTGCGGCCCATTGTGGTGCGCGGAGACGCTTCGCTGACGGTGCGGGTGATGGGAGTTCCCCACACCGCTCTCCTGACCGTGGACGGCCAGCAGGCGGTGGAATTGCTGCGCGGCGATGAGATTCGCTGCCACCGCTCCAGCCACACCGTCAATCTGGTGCGGCTGAGCGAGGGCAGCTTCTTTGAAGCATTGCGCAGCAAGCTGAGTTGGGGTGAGCGATAGAGGGTTACGGCCTGCGCTGCGGGGCGGGTTTTGAAAGGGCACGACTTTAGTCGTGCCGAAAATTGCTCAGGCTCATTGCGGGCTTTAGCCACGCACCACTGTTGACCATATGCGGCACGGCACCCAGGGGGTACCCGACCGTACCCTTTCAAAGCCGCGTCTCAATCATTGCGCGGGCAAAGATGCGACGTGCGGGTCGGCGTAAAGCTTTCGCAACGCGTCGTCCCGCGTAGCGTCGGGTGCAGCGCCCGCTGGCGGATCCAGCAGGAACCACGACCAACTGGCGTGACCTGTGACGGCTTCCGGCGCTGGCGGATTGCCGGTGAACTCCACGCCAATGGGTTTGCCGAGAGCAAACTCGGCCAGCATTCCGTCAATGCGAAAACGTGCATTGGCACTGCGCAGGCTGATGGAAACCGCATCCGTATAAAGCAGGCCGGGAAAGTAGTCGCTGAATGGGCCTGCATCGGCAGAGTTGAAGCTGGGCGCGGAAGGCTGCCACACCCAAATCAAATTATGCAGGCCGTCGTGATTCACCAGGCGGTCAAAGAGCATGCGATAGAGCTCAGCGGAGCCCTGGACGCCTTTGCGCCCGGCCCACCAGTAGTTCTTCCCGTTGGACTCGGGATAGGGGTTCCAGAGCACCGCGATGCCGGCCTTTTGCAACGCACGCAGTGGCTCGACAAGCGCGTCAACCTGGGCAACCCAGCGGGTGTTGAGCGCGGAGCCGGGGGTGATGAGCTCGCTCCACTCGAAGTCGGTCAGGCCGCCCTTCGCGTTGGCCGGGGCGTCGTCCGTGGGCCGCGCCGGGCGCCAGCTCAGGCTCACCAATGCCTGGCCTTTGTGCGCCAGGATGGCCTGTTCAACGATGGCCTTGCGAAGATCCGGGGCGCTCGATCCGGATTGCGGATCGGGAAGTTCCGTTGCATAGATGGCGGGCGTTTTTCCCCCGATCTGCACCACGGCTGCGGTTGCTGCGCCGGGGAATGCGGGGTCGTTTATCTGTCCGCTGAGCACGGCTTGACCGGGCGCGGCGAGCAGGCGGGCGAGCAGTTCGCGCGCCTCGGTGGTTGCGCCGGGGGTTACAGGATCGGCGTCAGGCTTGTCTGCTGTGCGGTCCGCGGTCGTTTTGCGAATGGCGGCCATGGGGCCGGCCAGGCGCGGATCGTCGCGATTGAGCGCGCGCGGCGAGTGGAAGACCGCATTGGCCTGGTCCAGCGTATTGCCGCGCTGAATGAATTCGCTCCAGGTCATGAAATAAGTCCAGCGGGGCTGCTGTGCCAGAGTCTCCGGCGATGGCAGGCCGCCCACCTCGGCCAGTGCGATGGGCTTGCCGGCGGCGAGGGCGACCATGCTGTCGTAGTAGTCCTGCTTGAACTCGCCGTAGATGTCCATGGTGACCACGTCGGCAAATTGCGCGCCGGGATAGTAATCGGCGATGGAGCTGGCGTTGCCGCCGGGCGCGTTGACGTTCCAGACCCACACCAGGTTGTCGAGATGATGGACGTTCACGAAGCGGTTGTAGATCTGGCGGTAGAGCGCCGCGGAGCCGTCTTTGCCGGGCCGCCCGCCAAACCAGAACCAGTTGCCGTTCATCTCATGGTAGGCGCGGAACAGGACCGGCACATGCGCATCGCGAAGCTGGCGCAGATAGCCGGCGACCACGTCAACCTGGGCGCACCAGCGGTCATGGAGCGGCGTGCCGGGCGTGAGGAGCTGCTGCCACTCGTAGTCGGTCAGCTTCCCCTGCACGCTGTCGTGGAAGGTGACGGGCTCGTCGTCGGTGGGGCGAACCTCATGCCAGGTGAAGGCGATCACTGCGCCGCTGCGGTACTGCCGCTCGGCCTCCTCGATCATGGCGGGGCGCGACAAAACGGAGTCCTTGTCGTCGCCGGCGGAAAAACCGAAGTCCTGGCCGTAGAGGCCGGGATATTTTCCGGTGAGGTCGTATGCCAGGTCGGTATAGCGCGAGGCGGTGTTGGGATAGTTATGCTGCCCGGTAATGTATGCCTGGCCGGAGATGGAGTAGAGATAGGCGAGCAGCGCGCGCGCCTCCGGCGTTGCGTGAGGGTTGACCGGAACCGGGCTCGATGGGTTTGCCTGCGCCGCGAGAGTGGGGCGCGCATATCCAATGACAAGAGCCAAAAATGCCGCAGCAATCCGCATGGTTTTCATCCGCATGTTGATGACCTGACCTTTCGCGGAGCGAATTATAGCTGATAGCGTTATCATTTCGCAGTGTTGGGCGCGTCGAAGCGAGGAGCAAGTATTGGCTTTGGACTTCAGCTATCCGGCTTTTTCGGTGAGTTCTGCCCAGCGTGCATAAAGAGCATCGTTCTCATGCTGCGCGGCATCGAGTTCGAGCAGCGCTTCCTGGAGGGCTGCGGCGTTGGTGGCGACGTCGGGGTGCTCGACGCGATCGCGAGCGGCGGCAAGGCGCGCATCAGACTGCTCAACGCGCTCCTCGATCGCTGCGAACTCGCGGGCTTCAAGGTAGGAGAGCTTTTTCCTCGCGGAGTTCGCGTTGTTTGCGGAGTTGGCGCCGGTCTGCTGCGCGGAGCTTGATCCGTCGGCGCGTCGGGCCGTTTTGCGCTGCAGATCCTTATTCGATTCCTTGCCGCTCCTCTCCTGCTCGTCCTGCTCTTCGAGCCAGTCTTCCCACTGCGCGTAATCGGCGAAGCGGCCGGTGTGGCCGCGGCCATCCAAACCAAGAACAGTTGAGGAGACCCGGTTAAGCAAGTAGCGGTCGTGCGTCACAAGCACCAGCGCGCCGGGGAAGTCGAGCAGGTTTTCTTCGAGGATTTCGAGGGTGGGAATGTCGAGGTCGTTGGTGGGCTCGTCGAGCAGCAGCACGTCGGCGGGTTCGAGCATGAGCTTGGCAATGAGCACGCGCGCCCGTTCGCCGCCGGAGAGGTTGCGGACCGGCTGGTTGAGCTGTTCGCTGGTAAAAAGAAAGCGCGCGGCCCAACTGGCTACGTGTATCGTGCGGCCCTGGTGGATGACGCCGTCGCCTTCCGGAGCAAGGGCGCGGCGGAGGGTGATGTTCTCATCCAGCTCGCGCATCTGGCTGAAGTAGACCATGCGCAGAGCTTCGGCTCGCTTGATGGTTCCCTCGGCGGGCTCGATTTCTCCGCGCAAGAGGCGCAGCAGAGTTGTTTTGCCGCTGCCGTTGGGGCCGACGAGACCGACCTTCATGCCCGCGGTGAGAACGAAGTTGAGGCCGGTGAAAAGGAGACGGGCGTCCGGGGCTAAAGCCCGCGCTTCAGTTGTCCGCGCAATGCGGGGGTTGAAACCCCCGCCTCCCTCCGCGAAACCCCCGCCTCCCTCAGGAGATTGATCGGCCGTGCTGGGCACCGCGAGCGCCACATTGTCGAACTCCACCAGCCGCTTTGTCTTCCGCTGGCTGGCGTCGAAATCGATCCCGGCGGTGTTGACGGTGGTGCGGGAGTCCATAGCTTTGAGTTGGCCGATCATCTCGTTGGCCGTATCGATGCGGGCCTTGGATTTTGTGGTGCGCGCCTTGGGACCGCGGCGCAGCCATTCAATCTCCGTCCTCACGCGGTTGCGCAGGCTCTCCTGCTGGCGGCTTTGCGATTCGAGATAAGCCTGCTTCTCTTCGAGAAACCGGCTGAAGGTTCCCTTGACGCGGAACAGGCCGTCGGCAAATACGCGATTCAGCTCGACGATCTGGCTGGATGTGGATTCCAGGAAATAGCGGTCGTGGCTTACGGTCACGGCTGCGAAGGAGGACGAGCGCAACAGCTCTTCCAGCCACTCGATACCTGCCAGATCAAGGTGGTTGGTGGGCTCGTCCAGCAGCATCACTTCGGGCTCAATGACCATGGCCTCGGTGATGGCCAGCCGTTTGCGCCATCCGCCGGAGAGGGATGCAGCTTCCGCGTCGAGGTCGGCAAAGCCGGCGCGGCCGGTGAGTTCGCGCAACCGGCCTTCGCGCTCGGCTTCGTTCACGTGTGCCGCGGCCAGGGCCTGCTCAAGAATCTGGCGGATGCTGAGGCCGGGAGCGAAGCGCGAATCCTGCGGCACATAGGCAGCGCGGGCGCGCTTGCGCACCGAGAGCTCGCCCGAGTCAGGTTCGACCTGGCCGGCCAGCAACGCCAGCAAGGTGGATTTGCCCGCGCCGTTGGGCCCGATGAGGCCAATGCGGTCGCCGTCCTCGACGGTGAGAGAAATGTTTTTGAACAGCGGCGTCGCGCCGAATTGCTTGGTAACGGATTGTGCGTTGAGAATCGGGGGCATCTGTTCAAGAGTAAATGGCTGCGTTAGGTGGGCGCAGGAGGTTCGATGAGTGCTAAGGGCTGTTCTCGCCAATTGGGGACGAGGATTTCGAATGGATGGGAATTTTAGATTTGTTCCGCCTCGCGTTTCCCCTACAATGAGTGAAATAAGAACCATGACGGAAGAGCAAGTTAAGGCTGGAATCGCGAAGGTAGTCTGTACGCGCTTCATCAACATGCGCGCAACCACATCACGGCACGCGATCTTGGTTGATTTTGAAAGTCTTGATGTTCTGTATGAGATGGAACAGCGCAACCTCGTCAGGGCCTCCGAGGATCACAATGACTATCGGCCTACTGTCGGCACTTTCGCGCTTCTAGGCGATGAACACGAACTCTATCAAAAAG
>JBEKFD010000064.1:0-29689 GCA_050013495.1 Occallatibacter sp.
GGCGCATGTGTAGTCATTTGAGGTGGTCAACAGGCCCGCAAATTGCGCGGGAACCTGTGCCGCGGAATTGGCAGTTAAGAACGCAGCGGAGGCGAATGAGAGAGTAAGAACGAAATGTCGAGAAGCCTTGATCATTTGCACCCTTCAGGAGTCAGGCCGGTGGAGGCGATCCCATAGAATTGTTCGGTTCTTTAGTGGGATTGCGAGTCGGTAAACCACATTCATGGGATTGCCGCGGGGCCAGACGATAACGCGGTCTCATAAGCCAGAACAGTTTTTTTCGCAATCGAGAGCCAGGACTGATCGCCAAACTTCATGTCGCGCACTCTGCCGGCGAGGCGGGTGCGGAGATCTTCATTCTGAACCAACTCTATCAGCGCATCGGCGAGCTCGGCGGAGTTTTGCGAATCGACCAGCAGAGCGTTCTCGCGATTCACGAGCAGTTCGCGAAATACCGGCAGATCGCTGGCTACAATTGCCTTTCCCAACGCCAGTCCGGTGGCCAAAGCGCCACTGGTTGTAATGGCACGATAAGGATAGACGACCACATCCGCAGCTTCATAAAGCTCGACCAACTCCCGGGCAGAGACGAATCGAAGCTGGAGTTCAACGCGCTTCAAATGCAAACGCTTGACCTCGCCACGAATCTGCTCAAGCAGTTCGGGTGTGCCGGTACCCGCTATTATGAGGCGGCAATTGTCGCACTGGGCCTCGACCTTCTCCCATCCGAGAAGAAGAAGATCGAGCCCTTTGTAGGGAAATATGATGCCCTGCCAGAGCACCAGCACGGGGGCCGACTTCGGCGCGATGCTCGGCGGCGTTTGCAGGGGGCCGGTTGATGCAAGGTCATAAAAAAACGGCCCATGCGGGATAACCGATACTTTGGTCTCAGACACTGAGAACTCTCCGCCAATCCTCGCCTTGATGCTGTCCGAGTGACAGATGATCCTGTCCGCCAATCGATAGAGCCTTAGAAAGGTCGGCTTAAGGGTCTCGCCCGTATCGTGAGGAAGCAGGTCGTGGACCGTTAGAACGATCTTCGAACCCCGTATGCGGCAGAACTCCAGGAACCAGAAATCGAGCGGCAGACGCCACTTCAGCATGGGGAGAAACTGGACGTGAATGACGTCGGGAGGGCTAACGAGAAAGCGCACCATCAGCGCAGACAGATTTACGAGCGCCTCCATCAGCTTCAGCACCCTGCGCGGAAGACTGGGCAGAGAGAGTTTTCCGACAATATCCAGAAGGCCCGGATCGACCTTGATTCCGCGGCTTAAGTAGCATTCCGGATCGAGGTAATAGGTGATTGAACCCACCGTAACATTGATGCCGTCGGCAAGAAGCGCTTTGGACAGATATGCCGTGTAATAGGGCACGGTGGCCCACAGATCCATCATGAAGACGCGTGGATGTCGGGCGCTCACTTTGTCTCGCCTCGCGGAGCATCGGGAACTTCGCGCCGACGGTCATCTTTCTTGATTGCAACTGCGGCAAGCGCATCTTCATAAACGCGGAGATAGTCTGCCGTCATTCGAGCAGCGGAGAACTCATCTTCCACCCGCTGTCTTGCCGCGGCGCCAAGCTGCTCTCGTCTCTCCGGATTCCGCAAAAGCACGACGATCGCCTCGGCCAGCGACTCTTGATTCTCCACCGCCGCCAGCATGCCGGTGCGGCCATCCTCAATCAATGTCGGAATCTCGCCAACGGGCGTGGCCACCAGCGGCAGGCGGCTGGCCATTGCTTCCAAAATGCCGATGGGCAGTCCCTCGGTGCGGGATGAAGAAACGAGCACATCGAGCGAAGCGTAGAAAGACGGCATGTCGGTTCGCCGCCCCAACATGCGCACGCTAGCGCGGATGCCGAGTTCATTGATCAATGCATCCAAGGCGGCTTGTTCCGGGCCGTCTCCGGCCACGACGAACTTCGCATCGGGCAGTTGCGCCAGGACGCGCGCTGCCGCATGAAGGAATATATCCACGCCCTTTTCAAAGGAAAGACGGCCGGCAAGGCCAACCAGCAGGCAGGCGGTCCAGCCCAATTCGTGTTTCAATAGGGCCGGCGCGTGGTCAAAGGGCCGCAGGTCGATCCCGTTCCTAATCATGGATATTCTCTTCGCATCGACACCCGCTTTCAGAAGCCGCTGCCGCACATCCGCAGACACGGCCACGATGCGCGCGTACCTGCGCAGAGTCCACCGGTCCAGGAATCCGTAGAGGGAAGCCTTTCGGTCATTATCAAGCCAATTGTGGCACGTTGAGACAAATGGTATTCGCGAGGACCGCATGGCAAGGTAGACATAGATGTCCGCCTTGTAGCCATGAGCATGGACGACATCGACGCCTGTCTGCGCTACCAGTTCTCGGATGCGAATGACGGCGGCCCGGTCCACCTGGCCGCGGCACGGAATCAAGTGCGACTCGATGCCCTCTTGAATCGCCTGTTCATGGAGCTGCACATTGGAATTGGAAAAGTTCTGAAACACGCCAAGCAGGCTGCGATTCGGTCCCTCATTCATCATGCGCGACATATTCAGGATTACGGCCTCTGCTCCGTACATGCCCCCGCTGCTGATTACGTGGAGGATTTTCATCCCGCGTAGTCCTCGGCGCTGCGATCCCGTTCCCTGCGATTCAAAAGTCCCCAGAGCTTCTCGTACAGCCGGTCTCCCAGCAGTCTCTTGGCCGCTTCCTTGATGGCGTACTGGCGCTCCAAGCCTCGCAAAGTCCCGCTTCCGGGTTGAAGCAAATTGCGAAACCACTCGACAGTCATGTCTCGGCGGACATTTAGCCGGCCAACCATTAGTCCCGATGGCACCGCCTCCGCCTTGGGTATTGACGTAAAAATCTGCTTGTATCCGGCCTGCCGGCAGGCCGCAAGAACGCGCTGGTTGTAGCGGCCGCCGGGCAAGGACATGGTCGTAATCGAAGTTCCGAGCTTCTCCTCAAGCAAAAGCCGCGTACTGCGCAATTCTTTGTCCAACTTTTGGGGAGAGCACTGAGTTAGTAGAGTGTGCGACCAACCATGAGCGCCGACGATCTGACCGGATTCATGCAGGGCACGCAACTCGCGCCATCCCATGTATCCCGGTCTCGACTCCGTCCAGCCAACAGTAATGAAGAAGCGCGCGATCAGCCCCCGGGAAAGGAGCGCAGGCATTGCGTACTCATAGTTCGAAAGGTGCCCATCGTCAAAAGTGATCTCCGGCCACAGGCCGCCGTTTTCGGCCTTTCGCATCTGGGCAAAAAGATCGACATGCCGACTAAACTTTTCCGTATCAATCACATAGGAGTACTCGCTCCCGGATGGCCTCAGCTCATGGTAAAGAAAATGGAGTCTGGGCAGGGGTTGCGCTGCTCGTCCTTCAGGGATTGATTCGACGCGCAAGATTCAATTCCACTCATTGCGATTAGCCGGACATCGCAAGCGTAGTTTAACAGTCCATGTATCGAGTTTCAGCGATTAACCGCGATCTGCCGAAGGAGTTCCAGGAGAAGGTTCCTGATCGTGAATATCTGCGTTGGCGGCAATAACGATATACTCGAAACGGTTTGATGCTGCTGGTACCCGGATTCGCTCCCGTATGCACAACGAGACTTGCACCATTCGCGAGAACGCCTAATCATGCCACTGGTCTCGATCATTACCCCGGTGTATAACGCCGCACGCTGGCTGCCGGAAACCCTCGCCACCGTTCGCGCGCAAACGCTCACCGATTGGGAGCATATCCTTGTCGATGACGGTTCCACCGACGGCTCGGCGGCAATCGTGGAGGCGACAGCGGCTGAAGATGCGCGGTTTCGCTTGCTGCGCGCGCCTCGCAATGCGGGTCCCTCGGCGGCGCGGAATCAAGCGCTGGATGCCGCACGCGGCCGATTCATTGCATTTCTCGATGCCGACGACTTGTGGAACCCGGAAAAGCTTGCCCGCTCCGTTGAATGGATGACTACGCATGGATACGGCTTTATCTATCACGACTACCGGCATATGTCCCACGATGGCGCGAAGGTGGGCGCACTAATCACCGGTCCCGAGGTGCTGAACCTGCGCACCTTGCACACACGGCGCGGCACGGGCGGGTGCCTGAGCATGGTGATCGATCGCGAGAAGATCCCGGGTTTCCGCTTTCCTACCAATTTCCCCTACATGAATGAGGATTTTTGCGGCTGGCTCAGCATCATCCAGCAGGGGCAAACCGGGCACCGGCTCCCTGCCGACCTTGGACGTTACCGCCTGTCGGCAAACAGCCGTTCGTCAAGCAAGCGCAGGGCTGTGGCAGACGCATGGAGAATCTATCGTGAATACTCAAAGCTGCCCCCGATGCGCGCCGCGCTCTGGTGGACATTGTACGTATGGAACTCATTCTGGCTCTATCGACGGGCGCGGCCGCGCTGAAGCGTGCAGGCCAGTTATGTGTTCGCTGTGATATACGGGACGGGGAATCGACTTACTAACTTCGGGCAAGAAATTGCGACGTCAGAAGCAACAGTGAGACAGAGCGGTAGCAGTATGGGGTGGAAATCATCAGCACCATTCGACATTTCGATTGTGCCTTTTTTCTCGCAGCCACAGTTTTCCTCAGCGCCATTTCCGCGGCCCAGGTTCCATCGCAGTTCAAAGGCTTGCCAACCACGGATACGGACTATACATGCGGAGGGGGCGTGCCCTGCTCCAACTGGCCGATGCCGGCAGTGCCGGTGCCGGGAAGCAGCTTTACCGACCAGACCTGGGGCACAACCACCTACAGACTGGCAGTTCCGCCCGCCAATACTTCGGGGCGGGTGATCAGCACCTACAATCGTGTGCAGGCATGGAACTCCGATAACACCAAGATGTTCTTAACGGAAACGCCAGGCCAGTCTTTCATCGACCTGTACGATGCGACCACCACGCCGCCCACGCCCATCAATCGCATTACCACGACCGACGGAACATACATTAATTCTTACAGCGCTGACGCTCTCTGGGCGTTCACTGACCCGAATCGAATCTACTATGTGCCGTGGGCCGGCGGCGCACATGGACTAGAACTGCGTTACGTGGATGTGAGCAAATGCACCAAGTCAAATTGTGAGTTAAAGCCGTTTATCGTTCACACGTTTTCCTGCAAGTCCGATGCTAATTCACGATTAGGCGCCGGTGTTCCAGGAAACACGATTGAGACCGGGAGCGGCGCGCAGGGCGGAATGTTCGACTCGACCGACAGGTACTTCAGTTTGACCTGCGACAACGTCAATGGCGGCGGCAGGACAGAGATTGACTTTATCCGCTACGACCGCAAGCTGGACCAGGTAACCACGCAAGAGAAGTGGTACACCGTATGTCCTGGCAACGTGCCGAAGGGCTGCACAGTTTTCAATCAATGCCCTGCCGGGGGCGGCAAATGCGACACCAACATCATTCGCATGAATCAGCATCCGGATGCGAATTACATTACCATCGCATGGCAGTGCGGTTCTTCTGACGCTAAATGGACTCGCGGCTGCGGCACGGAGGTGTTCGGCCCGGACTACAGCTTTCTTGGCCCGGCATCGGCCACGATCCAGCACCAGGACAACGGATTCGATGTGAACGGCGTCCCTATATGGGTAGGCGTGGGAACGAACCGCGGGAATGTGGCGGACGAGCGGGCAATTGAAATCACCAATCTGACGACCCTTAGCCCGGACAAAATCACGTCGAAGAGAATCCTGCTTCCGTGCAGCTATAACCGAGCCGGAGGCCAGTGTGACTCTGGCTTGTATCTTGGGGCAAAGTTAGAGGCCTCACATATCTCCATGACCGGAAGCTGGGGGGCATTTCCCGGTTACGCTCTCTTTTCTACAATGACGCTGGCGGGCGCATATTATGTTTTCCCGGTTGGAGCTCCAGCAGCGACTACACTTGGCACCGACGTGAGCAGTGCAGGCTCTCACACCGTGTCTCCTGCCTCGATGAAAAACATCGGGGTTGGTGTGGTTTCAGTGGTTGACTGGAAAACCCCAAGTGCCGAGTCAGTGATTTGGACATCGGCAGACGCAACGAGCGCCACTGCGAACTTCAGAAAGACACACCTTGCAACGGCTACGGTTAGTTGCGTAAGTTGCGGCGAAACAGGCTTTGGCGCGATGGAGAATATCGCCGTCAAGATCGATACTAAAGCTGCCGACAATTCCAATGCTGTTTTCTACCGTATTGGCAGAGCGATGTCCATTCGGGATGCCGACTACAATGCGGAGCCACACACCACTGTTAATCGGGATTTCACGCAAATCGTATGGGGCTCGAACTGGAACGTGGACGGCGGCAGAGCCTATGGCTTCTGGACGAAACTGCCAAGCGGGGCCGCAACGCCGACCGAAGCAGGCAAGACGCAATAGGCTTGTTGCGCACAGTTGCTGCGAGGTTCATCGACTTCCGGCATGGTTACACCGACGGGCCCAGTATAGTCCGCATTTGACCATCTCTGAATCCTTTTCCCTTCCGCCGCACTCGCACAGACTGCGTTGCGTGAAGTTCTGAAATGGTCCATTGAGAACGGCGATCATGGCCTTGTTGAATGAACCTTGGTGGTAACGAGCTTTTAATGGGCGGTAGCCTGCACGTCATGCTAACTTTGGATCAATTAACCGCAATCAAGACGGAAACTGAGTATTTGGAAATGCCTGCGTTCTAAATGCAAGATGCTTTGCACTCCTAAGTTGCCCAATCCCAATTGAACAAACGCAATTGAAGCTGCGCCTGCGGCGATGTCGCAGTCGCTTCGCAGTCCTACGCCATTCTCCTGCCGTTAGGCCTTTGACCTCGTGTTTCGCGCCTTTGAGGTTTGCGGCTAACCACCCTTTCGCGAAAGAAAAAGCGAACGGGATGGAGTACGGAGTTGTGACCCAAAAAGCAACCAGAGACCTAGCCGCCGAACTGAACCGCAAGGAGAAGAATCATCACCCGCTGAGGCGTATGCACGTTTACTCATCCATACCAGGTTCCATCCCTACGGGTTTCTGTCATATCTGCCGCAGCAGAGTGGTCGGGTACGCCAACGATCAGGCAAAGGGCTTTCTAACCCATTGCCGGACCGGTTTGGTTACGAGATTGCATAAACCACATCAAGACCCTGTAAACGAGAAATTCATTTTCTACGTACTGCTGTCCGATGAGCATTCATTTAATGACAACGCGACCGTGGTATTTGTGACAGGCAAGTGACCCATTTGTGTTATGGCACTGGCCCTTTCCTGTGATCACCGAGGACTGAAGCAGTGGTTACTCTGGTGTCAGCTAATCCAACTTAGTACCCAACTTTCTTGGCACGGAGCCGATTGAGCCCTTATGAGACGAATTCTTTATTTCGCTTTTTTAGCGTCCCTATGCACGCTTGCGATCGCGCAGACTGTCCCGCCGCAATTTCAAAACCTTCTGACCACCAACACCGATTACACATGCGGCGGAGTTGTGCCTTGTGCAACGTGGCCGATGCCGCCGATTCCGAGTGTGGGCGGCAGCTATGTTGACCCATTCTGGGGCACAACTACGTATCGCTTGCCCGTACTGCCTGCCAACAACTCGGGGCTGGTGTTCTCGTCCTATTCTCGCGTACAGGCGTGGAGTTCGGATAACAAGCGCATGTTCCTGACGGAACCAACTTCAGGAATCGGGGTGCTCGATCTTTACGATGCAACCACCACGCCGCCCACGCCGATCAACCGCATCACCACCACGGATGGGACTTACATTAACGCCATGGACGGCGACGCTTACTGGTCCAATACGATTCCGACGCGCATCTATTACATCCCGTGGGATTCTCCGAGCAAAGCCAGTTTGCAGTTGCGCTACGTCGATGTGAGCAACTGCACAGCTCAAAATTGCGTTTTAACCCCAACGATCGTGCACACATTTTCATGCGTGAGCGATGCCTTTGCGCCTTTCGGCGCCGGCGTGCCCGGCAACTGGATCGAGACAGGAAGCGGCGGTCAAGGCGGGATGTTCGATTCGACGGACAACTTTTTCAGTTTCACATGCGATTTCGTGAACGGCACAGGCCGCGGAGAGATCGACTTTATCCGCTATGAACGAAGCACCGATACTGTGACAACGCAGGAGAAGTGGTACTCGGTCTGCGCCGGCGGCGTTCCCAGTGGCTGCCGAGTCTACACCAATCCGTGGGGCAAGCAGGGCTACGATATGATTCGCATGAACCAGCATCCGGATGCGAATTACATCACGGTGATCTGGCAATGTTCGGCATCCAACAGCACCTGGAGCATCGGTTGTGGAACCGCGGGGTACGGGCCTACATACAACTTTCTAGGCCCGATCTCGGCTGCAATCTCGCACCAGGACAACGGTTTCGACATCAATGGCGTGCCGGTGACTGTTTTCATCGGGGCAAACACGAATACGATCGCAGACGCATGGTCGATCGAGATCGCCAATCTGAAGACACTCAGTCCGACGGGAATAACTTCGAAGGTGATCTATCTTCCGTGCAGCTATGCCCTACGGCCTAATGTCCACCATGACGCTGGCGGGCGCTTGGGGGCCCTACAGCGTTGATAAGCCGAACGCGACAACTCTGGGCACTGCTGTAACCACAGCGGGAGTGAATACGGTGACTCCGGCCTCGATGAGCAGCATCGGGGTGGGGGTGCAATCCGTAATAGATTGGGGCACCGCCAATAGGGAGACAGTGAACTGGACAGCCGTTTCCGGCGGCACGGCAACGGCAACGTTCAAGAATACGCATGCGGCCACGGCTACGGTGAGCAACTTGAGTGTTGGAGACACTGGACCTTTCGCGATGGAGAATCTTGCCGTCCTGATTGACACCACCGCACCCAACGGTTCGCCTGCAACCATTTACCGCCTGGGCAGAGCGATGTCCATTCGGGATATCGACTACAACGCCGAGCCACATACCGCCGTCAACCGGGACTTCACTCAATACACATGGGGATCAAACTGGAACAAGGATAGTGGAACGGACTACGGATTCTGGACGGGGCTTAATGCAAATGGCGTCAAAGTATCGGGAAATCCGATTGCCCTCAGCGTGACGCCCAATCCGGCAGTTCTGGACGAAGAAGTTACCCTGACGGGCGTCGTCTCGCAGACGGGCAAAGCGGTTCCCACAGGCGCCATCAACTTCCTGAACGGTGCCGAATCTCTGGGTACGGCTTCACTGGATAGTTCCGGTACTGCGACTCTGGGGCTTTCGACTCTGGCGGCCGGTTCCTACTCGGTGGTAGCTTCCTATTCGGGCGACTCGAATTACCCGGCGGGCTCGTCGAGCGCAGTTTCTCTCGATGTGCAGTCGGCCACAACCACCAGCCTGATTGCGACGCCGAATCCAGTCACCGCCGGGCAGGCGCTTACGCTGACCGCAACTGTAACCGGGAATGGCAACGCGGCCCCGGGGGGAACGGTCGACTTCATGAACGGCGCGGCGCTGCTGGGAACAGGCGCACTGAACGCCTCCGGCGTGGCCACGCTGTCGACCGCGGCCCTAGCTGCCGGGAACTACAACATGACGGCGCAATATGTGGGGGATGCGAGCTTTCTCACGAGCACTTCGCCGGCCGTTTCGGTGACAGTGACCGGTGGCGCGGCCCAACCCACGACCACGACGTTGGCTGCGTCTCCCAATCCGGTGGGCGCCGGGCAGGCTCTGGCCCTGACCGCAACGGTTACAGAAAACAGCGGCGCAATTCCGGCCGGCACGATCAACTTCCTGAACGGCGCAACGCTGCTCGGAACGAGCGCACTCAATGCCGCGGGAGTAGCCTCGGTGTCAACCGCAACCCTGGCCGCGGGGACCTATAGCCTGACGGCACAGTACGTGGGCAGCGCAACATCACTCACAAGCACATCGCCGGCGGTTTCGGTAACGGTGAATGGGGTAATGCAACCTACGACCACAGCCCTGGTTGCAAATCCGAATCCAGTCACCGCCAGCCAGACCCTGGCGCTGACGGCCACTGCGTCGGGATGCGGGAATAAGACTCCTTCCGGCCTGCTCAACTTCCTTATCGACAATACCGTCGTGCAAGTGGTTACGGTGGATGCAACCGGAGTGGGAACGCTTTCGATTCCGGCTCCCGCCGCGGGGGCGCACACCTTGTTAGGCCGGTACAGAGGGGATGGGACCTGCGCTGCGAGCACATCGCCTGCGGTTTCGCTGACTGTGATGGCGGCAGGGAGTCAATCCACGACTACAACTCTGGCTGCGACGCCGAATCCGGTCGCGGCAGGAAGTGCATTGACTTTAACGGCAACCGTGAAGGGTAGCGGGGCTGCAACTCCCGCCGGTACAGTCAACTTCCTGAACGGAGCAGCGTTGGTGGGATCGGGTGCTTTGAATGCCGCCGGAGTAGCATCGATTTCCACTTCATCTCTGGCTGCAGGGGCGTACAGCCTGACGGCCCAATATGTGGGCAGTGCGACTTCTCCTACCAGCACTTCGTCTTCGGTTCCCGTAACAGTGACGGGAAAAGCGGGAGCTACAACAACAACCCTGGTTGCGACCCCGAATCCGGTCGCGACCGGACAACCGCTTTCTCTAACGGCAAATGTGAAGGGTAGCGGGGCCACACCCGCCGGTACGGTCAACTTCCTGAACGGAGCAGCGTTGGTGGGATCGGGTGCTTTGAATGCCGCCGGCGTGGCTTCAATTTCCACTTCGTCTCTGGCTGCAGGGGCGTACGGCCTGACGGCCCAATATGTCGGCAATGCGAGTTCTGCCGCCAGCACTTCGCCTGCGGTTTCGGTGACGGTGACCGGAAAAGCGGGAGCTACAACAACAACCCTGGTTGCGACGCCGAATCCGGTCGCGGCCGGACAACCGCTGTCTCTAACGGCAACCGTGAAGGGTAGCGGCGCCGCGACGCCCGCCGGTACGGTCAACTTCCTGAACGGAGCCGCGGTTGTGGGAACGGGCACGCTGAATTCCTCTGGCGTGGTTACGCTATCCACCTCGGCACTCGCTGCCGGGATTTACAGCCTGACGGCTCAGTATGCGGGGAACGCGAGCTCTCTCACCAGCACTTCGGCGGCGTTATCGGTGACGGTGACGGCGCCGGTAGCTCAATCCACGACCACAACTCTGGTTGTGACTCCGAATCCAGTCACCGCCGGACAGACGCTTCAGCTGACCGCAACCGTGAAGGGGAGCAACAACAGGACTCCGACCGGCCAGCTCACCTTCTTGATCAACGACACCGTGCTGCAAGTGGTTACTCTGAATTCTTCCGGAGTGGGAACGCTTTCGATTCCGGCTCCAGCCGCCGGAGCATACGAAGCGTGGGCTCGGTACGCCGGGGATGGAAACTCTGCTGCAAGCTTCTCGCATGGAGTTCTGTTGACGGTGAACCCGGCAAACCAATCAACCACGACAACCCTGGTCGCGGCGCCGAATCCGGTCGCCGCAGGCCAGGCACTGCTGCTGACCGCAACCGTGAAGGGTAGCGGATCCACCACCCCCGCCGGTACAGTCAACTTCCTGGATGGCGCCTCGTTGCTGGGAACGAGCAAGTTGAATGCCTCCGGCGTGGCATCACTCTCCACCTCGACGCTGGCGGCAGGGGCGCACAGCCTGAAGGCCCAGTACGTGGGCACCGCCAGTTCTCTCACCAGCACATCCCCGGCAGTATCGGTGACGGTGACGGGCGCAGGAAAGGCTTCATCGACGACCACAAAGCTTGGGGCTTCAGCCGATTCTGTAACCGTTGGCCAAGCAGTGCTTCTCACCGCAACCGTGCAAGCGACTGGGTCTGCCATACCGGCAGGCTCGGTCTCTTTCCTGAATGGCAAAACGGCCCTGGGAACCGCAAATCTGAATGCATCGGGTGTAGCGACGCTTTCGACTAATTTGCCGGCAGTGGGAAAGAGCCGCCTTTTTGCGCAATACGAAGGTAATAAGAGTTTTCTAACAAGCACTTCGTCTGCGGTTTTAGTAACGGTGACGGCACAAGGGACGACAACCAGCCTGGTAGCAATCTCGGCTAAGGGGGCCGGCGGCCAGGCCGAGACCTTGACGGCAACCGTGATTGGGACGGGCGCCATAACCCCTGGCGGCACGGTAAGCTTCATGAACGGGACAACGACACTTGGAACGGCTACCCTGAATGCCACCGGCGTGGCCACACTTTCCACCTCGACTCTTGCTCCGGGAACATACACGCTGACCGCCGACTACGCGGGCAATGCAAGCTCACTTGCGAGCAAGTCGGCTGGAGTAACCGTTACGGTCACAGGAAAAGCGCAATCCACGACAACAAGCCTGGCTGCATCTCCGAGCTCGGTAACGGCTGGCCAAGCGGTGACAATGACGGCAACTGTGCAAGCGACCGGGACTGCTATCCCGGCAGGCGCGGTCACTTTCCTGAACAGCAAAATGGCTCTGGGAACCGCCAATCTGAATGCCTCGGGTGTTGCCACGCTGTCTGTGACATCTTTGGCAGTTGGCAAGCGCAGCCTTTCGGCTGAGTACGAGGGTAATAAGAGTTTTCTAACGAGCACTTCGTCAGCGGTTTCGGTTACAGTTACGGCTCAAGAAACGACAATCAGCGTGGCTGCTTCGGCGAGCGACGTCATCGCGGGCCAGGCGCTGGCTTTGACCGCAACCGTGAAGGGTAACGGCACGCTTTTGCCCGCCGGCACGGTCAACTTCAAGAATGGTGCGGCACTGTTGGGAACGGCTGCACTGAATGGCGCCGGCGTGGCCACGCTTTCCACCTCGACGCTGGCTCCCGGAAGCTACTCTCTGACGGCGGATTATGCGGGCAATGTCAGCTCCTTGGCCAGCAAGTCGGCTGGGGTTACAGTTACGGTGACGCCCAAGGTTCAACCCACAGCGACAAGCCTTGCCGCTTCACCGAGCGCGGTGAACGTGGGCAACGCGGTCACTCTGACCGCGACCGTAGGAGCGACCGGGCCTGGCCTGCCAGCCGGCAAGGTCAGCTTTATGAACGGCGCCACGGTTCTGGGCAGCGCCAAATTGAACGCCTCCGGCGTGGCAACATTCTCCACCTCAACCCTCGTGGCGGGAATCTATAGCCTGACGGCCCAGTATGCGGGAGACGCCAGTTTTATAGCCAGCGCGTCTCCGGGGGTTGACGTCACAGTGAACGCGCCGGCATCTCCGGGCCCTGGTTCGGCTCCCGCTGCCATTTTCTACACGGACATTACCTCCGGTCCGAACTCAGGCGGCGAGGGAAACAACGGGAGCTACCTTACGATCTTCGGAGCTCGATTCGGCGCGGTACAGGGAACTTCCAAGGTGACCATTGACGGCAAGGCAGTGGCGCAATACCTGTTTTGGTCCGACACCAAGATCGGAGTGCAGGTGGGGCCGGTCACGTCCGGGGCGATTGTGGTAAGTGTGGGTGGGGCTGAAAGCAATGCGAACCTCACATTCACGGTGCGATCCGGAAACATCTACTTCATCGGCTCGGGAGTGGACAACACGGGTCCGCCGGCAGACTGCTCAACGCTTCTGGCTGGCAATTCGTATGAACATCCGTGGGGCTTGACCAACTACGCAAGCAGGACTGAATCGGAATATTCGTATACAACGATGAGGACTCCGTATACGTATTATCGGTGCATAGCGCAAGGCGATACGCTGGTCTTCCTAAATGGAGTTACCTATCCCTACTTCGACGGCCGGGGAATTCATGCATCTTTGACGCCAGACAAGGCGGGTGACAGCGCAACCAGCTTTGTAACTTTCATGGCAAGGCCCGGCGCGTCAGTGGAGTTGGGAGGCACAGGATGGGCGATGGCTCCGATCCGCGATCTCACAGCAGGCTATAACGTCTTCTCGGGACTAACGCTCACCGGGAGCGGCATGAACGGTGGCGCCTATTTCAACCTAGGGGCGGGCATCAAGAATGAGCGCGTGGTGGGTAACGAGATCACATGCCCAGATTGCTCGGGGCCGGGCGCGGCGGTAATGGGCGGCAACGGATTCATCCTGTACGGGAACAAGCTGGATGATATTTCCACGCTCGATCGGGGCGGATCGAACAGGGGCTACAACGCGATCACAGTCACTGGAAACAACGCTGAGATTGCGTGGAACAGAGTCTCCAACACCCTGGCGAACAACGGCATCGGGGTCAACGCCGAGCATGCCGCGGGCTTCTTCAATCAGTCTTACCATGACAACGATATCTCCCAGGTGAATGGCGATGGCATCGACCTTTCCGCCATCGATCCCTCATCGGGCTATATCAAGGTGTACAACAACGTGATTCATCAAGTCGGAGGGCGGTCCGCGGGCGACGGGAGCAGCAGCGATCCTCATGCGTGCATCGCCGTTAAGGGCCTGGGAACCGCGGCCGGCGCGGGAACGGCGGAGGTCTACAACAACACGATGTACGACTGCAGCGCGTACCTTGACGTGAATCCCGCAAGCAACGCATCGTGCGCGATTCTGGTTTCTCACAGCCAGCTGAACGTCACCACCAACCTGGTGAATAACATCGCGTATCAGCCGACCTACAAGGGCACTCACATGCAGAGCGTGTATATCTGCGGCGCAGGCTCTTTGGGCACAGTCTCCGGCTCAAACAATCTGTGGTACAGCGACAGCGCGCCCGGAAGTGCCGCAACGGCGATCAGTTTGGGGACTATTGCGAATCCGAAGTTCATTTCAGACATCGATTACCGATTGCTGATGACGAGTCCGGCCATCGGCTCCGGTGTAGCCTTCGAGGGTCTCAAAACCGACTTCGATGGGATAGCCCGGCCGAAACCTCCATCGATCGGGGCCTTTGAATAGGAAACAGACACCGGATCATAAAAAAACCGGCGCGAGAGCGAGTATCTGAGGCGATTCGAATTCGGCACAGAAGAGAGCGTTTTGGCTGCCCTGCTAAAATGCTCTCTAAATGGATTCGAATCGATTCAGTTTGCAGGCGCTTCGCATAGCCGCCAGGATTACGCCGAACCGCGTGATGAACGTCTGCATCTGTCTGCTATTTACTTCTATATTGCTTGTCATTCAGTGCGCCAGCGGAGCATTTTCCGCGGACCTTGCACTGGATCCGGACGAACCGGCGCACGCTGTTTCAAGCCTCATGGTCCGAGATTACTTGACCCAGGCGATTCCGCATGATCCCATCCTCTTCGCCTGGAATTTTTACGCGCACTATTCCAAGGTCTCAATCGGTCACTGGCCTCCGCTTTTCTATTGCCTGGAGGCGGTATGGATGCTTCTTGCGGGACGCAGCCAGATTGCGCTTCTGCTGTTTGTGACCCTTTGCGGGACGGTCTTTATCGGAAGCATCTATTTTGAGGTGCAGCGGAGAAGCTCGACTGCCGCTGCGGTTGTGAGCGTCGCGATATTGATGAGCACCAGGATCTTCCACCAAATGCTCTGTGGAGTTCGTCCGGACCTGTTGCTGGCGCTTATGGTCTTCTGGGCGGCGGTCAACTGCGGTGAGTACATGCGTTTCGGAGCGCGGAGAAGCCGCAATCTTTTTCTGGTGTTCTTTGTGGCAGCACTACTGGTCCACGGGAGAGGCGGTGCGCTGATTCTGCTTCCATTCATTCTCCTTCCCCTTCGACCGAAGGTAACTAAATGGAAATGGATCACGGCCGGGGCTGCCGTGCTTGTGCTGTTGCTGCTGCCGCCGTATATTCATCAGGCGCCACCCAATTCAATAGCCGCATTTCCAACTCGCGCGAAGGACTTTTTTCTCAGCACGGTATTCCTCACCGGCTGGCCGTGGAAGAGCCTGGCGGTTGACGGCGTGGCTCTTGTTGCCGCGTGGCCCTTTGCGATTCTCGCCGCTTTCGGTTTGCCTCTCGTTTTCCGGCGCGGCAACGAGCAACAGTTCTGGGCGGCGATGGCGGGGCTATTCGTATGCAGCCTGGGTTTCTATGTGCTGGTCCCTGTCCCATTGGAATACCGGTTTCTGTTGACTGCCATGCAGGCGGTCGCGGTGCTTGCGGGCGGTGCGGTGGATGTTCTGCTGCGACGCAACTTGCCTTATCGCAGGCCGCTGCGACTGGCGCTCTGCGGCGGAGTGGTGGCATGGATGATTTTTGCCGCCGCGCATGTGGAACACAAGATTGACCTGGGATACAGGCGCCTGGTGGCGAATTGCCTGTTTTGCGGCAATGACGTGGTGCTGATTGCAGGAGACGAAAAGAATGAGGGCGCATTAATCGTCGAGGCGTCTCTATCCGACCCTTACAGGGCCCACACTGTGCTGCGAGCAAGCAAATTTCTGGCGGTCAGCGGTTGGACGGGCTGGAACAGGCACCCCATCTACGCCTCAGCGTCGGAGGTGCTGCATTCGCTCGATCAGGCGAATGTGTCGGTCATTCTTTTGCAGAAGGACTGCTTCTTTGGCCATGTTGTTCAATTGCGCGCTGCGCTTGCGCAGGATGGCGCGGCATGGCAACTTGTGCCGGGAGTGTCTCCAGTGCACGGGATGGATATTTATCGCCGCGTGCCGGGGCAACTTGAGCCCTCAAAGTAAACAGCGAGTCATTCGTTGATCCATGGAACACATCCGAACTTCCTCTGTGCGGCCTCTTCGAGAAAGCCGAAATACGAGCGCAGATGCGCGTCTCGGCACCACCATTGCAGGAACCCGTCGTAGCCTTTTTGCCCCAGTTCGGCACGCAATTGCGGAGAGCGGGCAATGCTGTGAATCGCGGCCAGGAGTTGCTCGTCTGTGTTGAAGACCAGTCCGCCGCCGCTTGCCTCGATGAGTTCCGGAAGCGGACCCAGGTCTCTTGCAATCACCGGGGTCTTTCTGGCGAAGGCTTCAATGCATGTCATTCCGAATGTCTCATAGGTGATGGAAGGAACCAGGCATGCGATGGCGTGGTAGTAGAGCGCACCGAGTTCCTGCTGCGGCAGGGGGCCGAGGAATTTAACCTTCGGGTTATGGACGGCCATTGAGCGCAGTTCCGCTTCGTAGCCTCCTGCGCCGGCCAGCAGCAGGTCGGCTTCAGGCACCTCATCCCATAGCGCAATCAGGGTCTGTGGGCCTTTGATTTTTTCAAGCCGTCCGACAAACAGGAAATACGGCGCTTGCTGTGGGCCGGGAGCGGGGTGCTCCAATTCGTCGTCAACGCGGTCGATGAAGTTGGGCAGGTGTGCGAACGGATATGGAAAGCCCCGATCGGCGTGCATTTGTGCGGTAAAGCGGCTGGGCGCGAGAAATTTATCAACGTGCGCAGCCATTTTCTCGAGGAAACCCGTATATCGCCAGATCTGCGGGGGCTTCTTCGCATGAACCACGCAACGCAGGCACTGCGGGCTGTCGCAAGGGGCGCGGCCGAATTTCCATAGCACGTGGGTCGGGCAGATCAGCCAGTGTTCATGCGATGTATACACCTTGACCGTGCGATTGTTTTGAGCCTCGATCCCCAGGACGCCGGGACCAAAGAGCGAGATGTTGTGAAAATGGATGACGTCGTAATTCCGCGACTTCATCAATTCACTGATGGCCCCGAGTTTGAGCCATGGTTGGCCCGTTTGCTGGCTGAGCAGCGGCGAGAGACGCCCAAACCCGCTGCGCAGTCCGTGACGCACCACATTGGGATGATCGGCAAACTGCAATGGGGGCTCGGCCGGATGCAACAGATGGTAGGAATCTTCACAGTGAATTACATCGACGTGATGACCGAGATCGCCGAGGGCATGCGACAGGCGATAGATCTGCATGGCATCGCCGCCAAAACTGTAGGGAGGATAAAACGTGGTGACGTGCAGAAAATTGAGCGGGCGAGTCATTGCGCTGCTACCTTGCGGATGACTTCCATCATCTGGCGGGCTGCGGCGGGCCAGGTGAGTTTGCCCGCGGCTTCAAGCCCGCGCGTACCCATGTGAACTCGTAACTCCTCGCTCGACAGCACGCGTTCCATGGCTTCGGCAATTTCATCCCCGCCTGTGCCGACGGAAATGCAGCCCTCGCCGAGCAGCCCTTCAAGCGGGCTCTCCTTCGTGGCCACGACGGGGCAGCCACACGCTGCGGCTTCAACGGCGGGCAGGCCGAATCCCTCCATGAGCGAAGGGAGCACAAGTACGGTTGCCAGGTTCAGCAGCACGACCACATCCTCGTCGCCCAGGTAGCCGGCGAAGACGACGCGGTCACTCAGCCCGAGCTCTTTGATTTGTTCAACGAGAGCCCCTACGCAGGTTAGAAATGCGTCGCCGGTTGTGTCACCAACCAGCACCAGCCGCACGTCAGCGAACTCGTCGCGAACCGCGACACGGCCAAATGCGGCTACCAATGCGCCGAGATTTTTGTGCGGGCTGAAGCCGCCGAGATAGACGGCCACACGGCGCGATCCGTCAATTCCAAGACGCAGCAGGTTTGGGCCCGGAACAGGATGATCGAGCTTGCGAAAGACCGGATCGGCAGCTTCTGAAACGACAAACAGATTGCGCGGATTTACTTTGAAGTATTTGAGAATTCCGAGGCGCGAATATTCCGAGACGGTTATCAACGCGTCGGCCTGCCAATAACCGAGACGGACTTTGATGTTCCAGAATAGGCGCGCGCGTGCACTGGGAACCGTGAGCTTGGGAAAGGTTTCAGCGATGATGTCATGGGCCATAACAAGTTTGCGCGCGGAGCTGAAAACGGGGACGAAGCTGTAGATGGTGGGAAAAAGCACCATGCCGAACTCCGACGCCGACAATGCGCGGCTCATGCGGCCCATATCGGCGAGGGTCCGGTTTCCATCTGCGGAAGCTGCGCGGAATGTGGGGACCGACGAATGCAGAACGCGGACTTCGCACTCCGAAGGCGTGGGCTCGGCTTCCTCGACTGAATCGAGAAAAAGCGTGTAGTGGTTTTCGCGATCGAGTGCGACGAGCGCGCGAAGCAAGGCGCGGGCGTGCCTTCCATAGCCGCGACGGTTGTGCCAGCACGTTGCATCGACCGCGATGCGCATGGCTACGATGCTCCCCGCGCTCCGCGCGCGATCGCCTCCGCGGCTTGCGATCCCGCAGAGTTCGCTTTGCCGGTGACGTAGCCGACCCATTCGCCGCAGGACCAGCTCAGGGCCAGCGCGCTGGTGAGGGGCAGCGCCATCATGAATGCGCCCATGGTGCGGCGCTTCTGCGTGGCCATCAGGGTCATGCGCGCGATCATGAGCAGAGGAAGCGCAGGCGCAAAGAAGGCCCAGAAGGCTCTTTGCGACGGAAGCGCCAGGCGGGCGCGCGTTGCTGCGTAGGAGCGGCCCCAGACGTACCGCTCTTTCAGCGCCGAACCCACGGTGAGTCCCAGGCGATGCTGGTGCAACACCGCAGCCGGCGCGAGGATGAGTTGCTGGCCCTTTGAACGCAATGCCGCTGTGACCGAAGACTCATGGAAGATTTCATGCCAGATGGGCCGGACCGATTCGAGAGCCGCACGCTTGTATGCGACGTTGGCATCGCTCACGATGGCGGTTTCGCCTTCCGGGAGCGGGTTCTGGTAGCGGAGAAAATCGCAGAAATAGATAGCCCAATTCAGCGGCCGGTCAATGCCGTTTTCAATGGCGCCGCCTGCTGCAGCTATAGGACTGGCGTGAGCTTCAAGCAGGCGCGCGCTCCAGTCGGGCGTGACGATGCCATGGTCTTCAATCAAGGCAACGATTTCGCCGCGCGCCGCAGCCAGGCCGCGCGCGCGCAACTCGTCGTGGTGCTCGCGGCTGCCGCTGCGGCCGTTGTATGTCTTCAGATCGGCTACTTCGACGAATTTTACGTGCGGATATTTCGCTTTCGACGCAGCGATGCCCTTGACGGCGGGATAGTACGGGACCACGATCTCTGTTGAAGCGGCCATCGGCTGCCGGCCCAGTGCTTCAAGACAAGGCTCCAGATGGGCCGTATCCGCAAGGCCCGTGGTGTCACTGACGATGGCCACCACAACCGAGAGGGGCGGATTGTTGAGCGGATTGTCCAAGGACGCCATTTACTCCACCTTTAGAAGAGCGTCGCCAGGGCCGGCCATGTAGCCGATGAATTCTCCGGCCACGTAGACGACCAGGACGGGGATAAACAAGGGGAGGCACTGGATGAACTTGCCCACGTGGCAATGCTTTTTCGACACACGCATGGCCATGCGCGCCAGCAGCAAAAACGGCAGCAATGGCGAGGCCAGCAGATACACGAGTTTGCGCGAAGCGGGCAAATTGCGGGCACCGGCAAAGGCGCGGCTGAACCAGAACCGCTGCTGCAGGTAATATCCAAAATTGAATGGGCCGCGATGGTAGACGACCATCTTCGCGGCGGCATGGAACTTGACGCCATCCGCGAAGAGCACAGGATGCAGACCGGCTTCCCAGTAGCCGCCGCTTAACTTGTCTTTGTACTTCAGAAGCACGGCGCGGGAGTAGGCGATGTTGGCGCTTCCCAGGTCATGCGGGCCGCCTTCCTGCCATGGCGGGAGGTAATTGTTGTATTCGCAGAAGTAGACCACCCAATCGCGCAGGCGGGCATAGTTGTCAGACACGACAGGGCCGCCGACCACGCCGAAATCGCCGCTGGCGTGCGCTTGAACCGCCTGCTTAAGCCAATCCGGCGCGGCCACACAGTGCTCCTCGATGATGGCGACGATGCTGCCGCTTGCCGCTTCCACGCCATGGCGACGCAGATCTGGCACAGTCTCGCGCTTGGCGCGATGAATGACGCGTGCCCAGGGGTACTTGTTCGCGATGCGGCTGGCGTAGTCGGCGGCGCCGCAGGCAACGACGATCACTTCCGCGCCGCAATCCGTTGACTGGGCCGCTATGGAATCCAGGCACTCATCAATGAACGGCGGGCCGACAATGGAGGCGATAACCACGGACACGCTTGAAGGGCTGCTCATGGCAATGCTATCCCGCCTTGGCGGGCAGCGCCGGCGCCGTGAACGTGCTGCGACTCTCGATCTCTATGCGACCTATTCATATCTTGTGTCCAACTCCTCCGGGGAATTCCAGACCGGCCAGTTCCCTGCCCTGCGTGGATTGGCAGCATGAAACGATCCGCAATTTCCGTTTGGAATTCAGGCTTTCAGGCAGTATACATTCAGCCGCTTGCATTCAGGTTCGCGCCCTCTTGATTGCGGGTTACGGTAGTTCGCCAACCCTTCCGCCGCGGCGCCGGCGAAGCACGGGGCCGGCCCAAATTGTGACGATGGCGAGGGCTGTGATCAGGTAGGTTGCCAGGACCCATTCCCAGGAGACCGGCACACCGGCGGCGCGCAGGCGGATCATCCATGGGAGCGCGAAGCGGCGGCTCCACAAGGTCTGGACAGCGAGCCGAACGTCGTTCTCATGAGCAGCGGCCAAGACCAGGCTCCACGCCAGTGAGGCGATGGCGATTCCCCATTGAAGGATCCGCGGCAGAAGCTGTGTGCCCTGGATGGCGGCCAGGGCCAGTACCGGGACGATCGGCACGAGGTAGCGGAAGCCGGTGGAGGGTTGCAGCCAGGAGTACTGGTTGGCGGCGCAGAAAACTATGAACAGGCTGCAGTAGACGGCGATCAGACGCATTTCGCGGGAGGGCATGCGCTGCCCGGCTTGTTTGGCAAAGGGCGCCAAGACGGCCAGCAGGAGCGCCGGACAATAGGGAAAAAGGCCAAAACGCGGATCGAAGAAATTGACCCAGAGCAATGCGGGGGACGGCCATGTGAATCCGCGGTAGCCGTGGGCTGTGGGAGCTGTGGGCGTCATGTATTGCTGCGATGGATGGTAGAACGAACCAAAGGCCCATTGCTGGTAGAGGAACAAGCCCGCGATGCCAGGTACAAGGCCTGCAAGGTAGGCGGCCACGCACTTCCATCGCGCCGGGGAGTCGCCGCTGGAACGCAGACCTACATAGAGGGCGGTAACCGCGACGATCACCACGCCGCTGTAGTCACACAGAACGGCGTAGCCGGCCAGCAGCCCCGCTGAAGCGGCTCGCGTGGGGCTGAGGGGCTTGTCCGCAGGATCCCACAAAAGCAGGAGCGCGATGAGACCAGCGTCGCCGGCGAGAAGATTATGGTTCAGATGACCGGTGCGGAAGATGAGCGGAGTGGCCAGGCCGCAAAGGAGCGAGACGGAAGCGGAATGCGATGCGGGAATTCCGGCCTCGATCATTCGTTTGCAGAGAAGGGCTATTGCGAATGCGGTTGCGGGGGCCATGAGCAGCGCAACGGTGACGAACGCTACGAGCAGAAAATAAAAGGTGCGACCTTCAGCAGCCATCCGCAGGAGGATGGGATCATCCGGATTTTGAGGAATGTGGCGCGGCAATTGCTGATTCCAAGCGTCGACGCGAGCGAGGATAGGGCGCAGCAACAACAGCGGAACTGCGCCAGCAAGCGAGGCTCCGGGGTTGTTGTTGATGTAGGCGCCGCCGTGGGGCCCGGAGAAGATGTCCTCGGTCCAATCGCGGTACCGGGCTACGTCGAGTTGACCGCTCTCGGCCAGGGTAATTGCGGGAAAGTGCTCGCGCACGATCCACGGCGTCCAGGAGACCGTGTAGAGCACCCAGCAGGTGAGGAAAACACGGATCGCCCAGGCGCGGCGAGCTGTTTTCGATTCCCCGCGGCCTGCTTGAGGGGCATTCACCATCAGCTTTCCTTGCCAGACGGGTTCGGGGCGGGTTGTCTGCCGAGAGCCCATGGCTTGTCTTCCTCGGTTTGAGAGTTGCGGAAATTGTTCCGGACTTTGCGCCGGGCGTTGGAATGGGCAGAAAGGCCACGCATCAATGTGTAAAAATCCATACTAGAACAATTTGGATTCGATCTAAAAAGTCCCAGTGAATGGGCACGGTTGGGGTTCGAGGTATCCCACCCAACATTTGTGGGGCACCTGGCTCGGTTCATTTCACTCGTGGCCCGCTGCGCGAGTCATGTTGCTCAGGATGGCGGTACTTTTGCAGTTGTGGACTTAGACGCAGGACATTAGGAGGAATTGAGTGGTGACTCAACGGGTGACCCAACTCGCGACCATCGCAAAGTATGGCGCGCGAAAATTTGCAATGGGCCTGCAAGGCAAGGGCAATCCACTAGCCGAGGTTTACGACATAGCGTGGTTTCAATCGAGTCGCAAGAAGCTGCCGACGGTCTCGCTGGAGGAAGTTTTTCCAGGCAGCACGAATCTTTCCATTCGCCTGGATCATAGCCTGCCCAAAGCTACGGGCAATTTGACCATGGACGAGCTGGTGGTAATGGCACTTACCTGCCAATGGCTGAAGCCTTCAGTTGTTTTTGAGATCGGCACTTTCAACGGGCGGACGACATTGAACCTCGCAGCCAACTCTCCCGCCGATACAAAGATATATACCCTCGATCTCGAAGATCCTGCCGCGGCACAATTATCGGCCGATAAGGAAGACGCGGACTATCATCTGCTCAAACAGAGCGGAAACTACTTTCACGGTACGGAATTCTCCAAGAAGATTGAGCAGTTATGGTGCGACTCCGCTCGTTTTGACGAGGCGAATTTCCGCGGACTGGTGGACCTGGTTTTTGTAGATGGAGCGCACTCGTACGACTATGTACGCAGCGATACGATAAAGGCGCTGGCCATGGTCCGGCAGGGGGGAGCCATCTTATGGCACGACTATTGCGCATGGTATCCGGGGGTATACGACTACTTACACGAGATATTGCCGAAGCATGAACTCAAACATATTCAAGGGACGCACTTTGCCGTTCTGCGCAACTAGAGCAGATGCCAGGCAACAAGGCCATCATTTGACGATTCTGGTTGATTCTTCCTTAAGCAAAAGGAAATTTCTCGCGGCGAGCGTGCAGCCAGTAACTCCGCCTCGAATCGAATGTAATGCTGTAGTGGTTACGAATTGGTACGTGAATCTACAACTTGCGGGGCGGAAACCTCATAGAAGCCAAAATTTAACTGGGAATTGAACCACGTTACTGGTTATAATGTGGCTCCATGCTTCCTCAAGTTTCGGTGATAATCCCCGTATTTAATGACGCCGGCAATTTGGGCCTTTGCCTCGCAAGCTTGCGCGCTTCGCAGGATATTCCCCTGGAAATTATCGTTGTTGACGATGGATCGACAGACGGTTCGGGGGCAGTTGCGGCCAAGTGGGGTGCGAAAGTGCTGAGCAGCGGCGGACGCCGCGGACCAGCAGCCGCGCGCAACATTGGGGCCAAGCAGGCGGTTGGGGACATTCTGCTTTTTATCGATGCGGATGTGTGCGTCAACTCCGACACCGTGCGCAGGGTCCGCGTCGAGTTTGACGGCGATCCCACCCTCGACGCGCTGATGGGATCGTACGACAGTACTCCGCAGGCCTCAACTTTCGTATCGCAGTACCGCAACCTGCTCCACTGTTTTGTACACCAGTCTTCGCCGGGAAAAGCGGCAACGTTCTGGTCCGGTTGCGGTGGAATCCGGAGGGCTCTTTTTTTGGAGTTTGGCGGCTTCAACGAAATGTACGGGGCGCCTGCAATCGAAGACGTCGAATTGGGCTACCGGATGTTTCAAAAGAATCGCAATTTGATTCTTTGCCCGGATATCCAGGTGAAGCACTTGAAGCGCTGGAGCCTGAAGAACATGCTGCGAACTGACTTTTTCTACCGGGCGCTGCCCTGGTCGCAGTTATCGCTCAGCAGCGGAAACATGCCAGACGCGTTGAGTCTGCGCATCAGCCAGCGCATCAGCGTGGCGCTGGTATTTCTGGTGACGCTGATGGCAGCGTATCTCACCATCCATTGGCACGTGTATTTCCTGGTGCCGCTTTTTGCTACATTCTTCATTCTTCTTTCCGGTTATTGGATTGGAGGCTGGGCTCATTCATCGGTCCTGGTCTCGTCGATCATGGGAGGGATGCTGCTTGCCATAGGGGGGCTTGCCTATGTATTCCACATGAGGGCGATCATCCCGCTGGTTGCGCTCGCTGCCCTGGGCTTGTTTGTCAGGCATCGATACGCATACGGAGTCTACGAGCGACGAAAGCGCACCGGAGTGTGGATGGGCGGCTACAGCCTTGTGGCTGCGGCATTGGTGTGGATCTACTTCCCGTGGAAGCCGATTGCCTTGCTTCTCTTTCTGCTTTTCCTGGGACTGATCATTGCCAATCAGCAGTTCTATCTCTTCCTGGCAACCGAACGCGGCAAGTTCTTTGCGCTGGCAGCGATTCCTTTTCATGTGCTTTATTTCTTCTCCTGCGGTGTCGCCTTCATCATTGAGTATGTGAAGTTCCAGACCGACCGGGTTTTCGGCTCTTCGCGCCAGCGGGTCGCGGAACTGAAGATGCAAGCCGAACGGGAGGCTGAGACTGAAGTCAAGGGAGCCGCGCAATGACCGCTGCGCGCTCTGTCATTCTGACTTACCATTCGCTGGACGACTCGGGCTCTGTGATCTCTGTTCCGCCAGAACGATTCCGCCAGCAAATGGAGTTCCTGGCCTCTTCGCATGTTCCGGTGGTTCCTCTGGAAGAGGCAATGCGCCGCCCCAACTGCGTGGCGATCACCTTTGACGACGGGTTCCGCAATTTTCTGGATTATGCAGCGCCTGTCCTCGACCAATTGGGGCTTCCGGCGACGGTTTTTGTGGTCAGCGGGTACTGCGGCGGCAGCAACAATTGGCCGAGCCAGCCCAAGGGCGTTCTTGATTTACCCTTGATGGATTGGCAGGAACTGGCGTCGCTTCCGGCTTCGATTTCGATCGGCGCGCACACGGATACCCATCCCCACCTGACGGCACTGAGCAGCGCGGAATGCGACCGCGAGCTTCGCGATAGCCAGGATCGAATCGAGCAGCGGATGGGAAAGCGGGTCCGCTCGATGGCGTATCCGTATGGGTCACGTTCGGCGAGCGTGATAGCAGCGGCGGAGCGGTATTTCGATCTTGCGGTTGGCACTACACTCAAGTTTCTTTCGCCCCATTCTTGTGCATTGGACTTACCCCGAATCGATGCATATTACCTGCGCGGCAGGTTTTCCCTGGAGCGTCTATTTCAACCTTTGGGAGCGTATTACGTTGGCTTCCGGAGCGCATTGCGCGAACTGCGGCACGCTACTTCGACATAAGTGGTTCTTATCGAGGACTGAGTCGATCGAAACTCCGGGCATGTTAGCCCCAGGATTAGTCCCAATCGCCGGGAGTTTACACTTTAGTGCAGTGCCAGATTAGCTGGACCTATGGGATAATCGGGTCTGCAGAACCAAAGTCGAGGCAGTGGTAAGAGTTGCCTCCAGCGGCTCACGAGCAACTGGAGACTCGCGCAACAGAACACGAGGAACGCATGAATACTATCGATCGTCTTCGCCGGCACGCGCGCGTCACCTGGCAGAACCGCCAGAAGTTGCCGAGCCCGCCATTTCTGATTCTGTTCATCAACTCGATCTGCAATCAGAAGTGCGAGCACTGCTTCTACTGGCGGAACCTTAACCGCAAAGATGATCTGACCAAGGACGAGTTGTTCGCCCTGTCGCGTTCGCTGGGCCGCATCGAGAACCTCAATCTATCCGGCGGCGAGCCGTTCCTGCGCGAAGAATTCGCCGAGATTTGCCGGCAGTTCATCCAGCACAACAAGGTCCGGCAGATTTACGTTCCCACCAACGGCTCCTTCACCGAGCGGACCATCAAGCAGATTACGGGGACCTTGCAGGAGAAGGACCTTGACCTGTTTGTGGCCGAGCTGTCGCTGGACGGCGTGGGCGAATTCCACAACAAGTTCCGCGGATCGCCGGGTGCGTTTGAAAAATCGATGGCGACTTACGACGCGCTTGCCGAGCTCCAGAAGAAGGACCCGCGCCTGCGCATCCACGCAATCTCGACGGCGACCGATGTGAACATGGATGAGATCAAGCGGCTCACGGTCTACCTCTACGAACGCTGCCCGAAGATGGACCACCACAACCTGGCGATGATCCGCGGCGATAGGAAGAATCCGTCGTTGCAGGGCCCGGGATTGGCACAGTACCAGAAGCTCTACGAATTCGTGAAGCAGGTATGGGCTCCGCGCGAGGAGGGCCGCTATGGCTCAGTGGTTGAACCGATGCTGCAATGGGCAAAGCTGAAGACCGCGGCCAAGATGCAGCAGGAGGTCCCTTGCCGGGCCGGAATCCTGAACGCGGTGGTGTATGCGAACGGCGATGTGAGCGTTTGCGAGTCGCACTCTCCGCTGGGCAACCTGCGCGAGCGGAACTTCAACGAAATCTGGTCGTCGCCGGAAGCAGAAGCGTTGAGGAAGTCGATCGCCAACCGGGAATGCTCCTGCACCAACGAGGTGTTCCTGTGGCCAAGCATCGTCTACCAGCCGTATCAACTGATGAGAGGGCTGATCGGCGGGCGGGTGTGGAGAAAGACCAAGCCGCTCAGCGGAAATGGTTCCGGTGGCTCAGGCAACATGCCTTCCACCGACTTCGACAAGCTTATCCAGATCCAGGTGCCAGCGGGAAAGGGTAAGTGACGGAGAGTTCAGCGGCATCCGACGATCCCGCGGTTGCGATGAGCGCGACGGCAAATCGGCCAGTTGAGCCCAAGCGGCTCGCGGTGAACTTCTTTTACCTTTCGGTTGGGGAATTTGGCGCAAAGCTGCTGACGTTTGCCAGCTTTACCTACCTGGCCCGAACCCTCGGGCCGGTTTCCTATGGCGCCATTGAATTCACCCTGGCGGTGATGGTTTTTTTCACCCTTCCCACCGACCTGGGACTGGGCATGTACGGCGCTCGGGAAATTGCGCGCAATCCATCGGACGCGACGCGGTTGCTGCGTGAAATCACGGGACTGCGCCTGCTGCTTTCGCTGTGCTCGATGATCCTGCTCGTGGTGTTCATCGTGGTTGTGCACAAAAGCCCAGAGCAGAAGCTTCTGCTTGGGTTGTACGGCGTGAGCCTGCTGGGCACCCCTTACATGCTGCAGTGGTTCTTTCAGGCCCACGATCAGATGCGTTGGGTAGGGGCCGCGTCGATTGTGCGCCAGGCGGGGTTTGCCCTGCTGGTATTCGCGGTTTGCCGGGCTGGGTCGCCCTTGATCTATATCGGGCTTATCGAGTGCGCCTCGGTGGCCTCGACGGCGGCCTTCTGCATTTACGTGGTCAAGGGACAGATGCGCTACCCGTGGCCAGTTCCGCATGTGGGAATTGGATTGCTGAGACACGTGCGCGAAGCTTTCCCCATCGGATTGGCCGAGCTGGCATGGGCCTTCATGTGGTACTTCTGCACCGTGCTACTGGGCTTTCTTTCACCCGACCAATCGCTGGGCTGGTTTGGCGCGTCCCACCGCATCGTAATGGGCATGCACACGTTTGTCATGCTTTATTTCTTCAATCTGCTGCCGTCGATTTCACGCTGCGCGGCGCTTCCGCAAGCGCATCTTTTGCAACTGATGGACCACTCTTTGCGGTTCGCGGCCTGGACGGGCTTGTTCATTGCGCCGTTGCTGAGCCTGCTTGCGCCGCAGGTATTGACGCTTGTGTTTGGTCCATCGTTCCACGACGGATGGGGGGCCTTCGCAGTGCTGGTCTGGGTGCTGCCGGTGGCGATGCTGAGCGGTCATCACCGCTACATTCTGGTCGCGTATAACCACCAGAAATGGCTGCTGGTGTACACGTCCATTGCGGCCGCAGTTGCGGTTGTGCTGGCCTTTGCGCTCATCCCGCTGTTCAAGGGCACAGGTGCTGCCTGGGCGCTGCTGATCGCCAACATCGTGAATTTTGTGCTGGTGTATTTTGCCGTTCGCAAACTGGTGGTGGAGGTGCCGGTGCATCGCCAGTTGTTTGGCCCTCTCTCCGCTCTCGCGCTGGCGAGCGCGACTTGGCTGGTTGTGGCGCGCTGGAACCCGACGGCAGCCGTGCTGACGGCAGCCGTTGTTTACGTTGGCGTTTGTGGCGCGCTGGAACCCGACGGCAGCCGTGCTGACGGCAGCCGTTGTTTACGTTGGCGTGTTCATCAAGACTGACGGCCCGACGCTGGTTTTATTTCTGCGATCGTTTGCCCGCGGGCGGGCTTTCTAGAGCGGATCTTCCCCACCCTGCGAGCCTGGTCTCATTGCGTGCCTATGGTCTTCGATCCCGCGGCGGAAGGTGTAATTTGCGGCTCTCGCGGCAAATAGATGAAGGCTCTTTGGAAAGTTGCCGCAAGTTGATAGTTCTGCCGAATCTCCTCGGTCATCGCGTCGGGAAAGACGTATGGGTCAGTCTTCGATCCAAGCTGGTCTTCCAGGACAATGGCGGCAAACTTGTGCTGGCGAAACCCATCCGCCATAGATGCTGCAAATGACCGATTTTTCTCAGCGACCCTGGTAAACATCCAGAGATCCAAAATGTATGGCCGCTGGCCCGCCAGTACCGGCAACAACGGGTTGGCGGCAAGTATTGGCTTGTCCTGCCTGCCAAGGAATTTAAGAGTCTGATCGAATGCGCGCGAGTAGGCAAAATCGAAATAGCCGCCAGTATCTGGACGGTGGATGCCGTAGAGAATCGGGCACACGGCGAACAAGGCCAAAAACAGCAACGTGACCATTCCGAATGTTCTTTCCTTTGTCGTAGGGTCGAACAGCCATGCCGAAAAAACGATGAGGCAAGCGATGTCGATATCGAGGAAGTGGTTGATGTTGGTTCCGATCGCTCCCAAAACGACCGCGGTCGAGACTACCGTGCACGCGAAGAAGATTGCCGGCATGCTGGACGTCCGCTTGCGTATCAGCGCGAAGAAACCCGCAAAGCCCAGTATCAGGAAGACGAGTTCAATCGGCAACACCATCGCCGGGATAACGGCAAGATGCCATAGTCCCACGGGAAGGCTGAAGC
>JBEKFD010000065.1:0-38282 GCA_050013495.1 Occallatibacter sp.
CCTTCTTCTAGGACTTCGTGCTCCTTCGACCGTTTTCCGGCCGCAGGGCGGACAAAAGGGCGGCTGCGGTCTTGCACGGGCGCCCGCAGGAGAGCTGACTGAAGCACGCGGTTTTCGTGCAAAACAATCACCCGGCCCTCGAAAACTTGCCGTTCCGAACTCACGGAGAAGCGAAATTGGCATGTGGAACTGGATCCGCGGGCTGGCAGAAAAACGGTGGAGATGATCGGCTGAGGTACGAAAAATGGTTCAGAGAAAACGATGGTGAGGAGATGGCCGTCTTCGAACGATGGCAACTTGTCTTCCGGAAAGGGTTCGTTTAAGTCTCTCCAGTCCGCCTTCGGGGGCCCAATGCGAAGAGAAAGGTTATAGGAAAAACCTGCCTCTAACCGTTCATCAGGCCATGGCGGGCGATTAAACAAAGGGTGATCTTCCGAAGACAATTGATGCTGGAGAACGCGTGTTTCCGGAGTTTCCTCTCCTAATTCCACGAACGGTTCGATCTTGCCTGCATCACGCGAAATGCGCGATATCGTTGTCGCCTCGTCCGATTCGTTGCGGAACTTGAAGTTTTCAAGATTCCTTTTGAGCTGAGACCCAATATCCTGCGGTCGATACTTCCCCGGAGGCATTTCGAGATGCCGGGACATTCTCTCGCTAACTTCGAGCTCAGCGGGGCCGGCTCGATGCAACTGCCGGCTGAGACGATCCGCGACAACGGATAATCGAGTGGCATCGACCAATATCCTGGAACTAGCAAAGAGCGCGCTGTTGCCGCGCCGCTCGGAAGACCATTTCACTGCAAGGTCCAGCGAAACATTGTGCGACAACTCGCGCATCAGCTCGGTGAACCAGGAGCAGAAATCTTCTGCGCCAAAAGGGGCGATGACTGCCCCTTTGGCTTGCGTAAGCGCCAGGCTCACTTGAATCGGTCCTGCAAGGCGATCTCCACGACTCTCCTGGTCCGGTCTTGCAAGACGGACCCAATCACCTGATGAAGCCCCCATCAAGCACAGGCAGTTTGCTCGCACGGAAGTAAAAGCGTTTCTGAGAGTTGTGAGAACAGATATTCCTTTTGCGAAGAATAAGAAATCTACGACCGGTTCATCCTTCTCCACGTCCACGAACTGAATGAGAGGCTCTAACCAGGACTTTTCCTTCAATATCCAACGTTGCAACTCTACGTCCATCCGAGCCAAGCGTGCATCCTGCATGAAACCGATCCGAACGGGCCAGTTCCAATCTACATAGTTTGACGGCGCGTTTACATGGAGGAACATCCCGATGATTTGACAAGCCGGAACCGAAAGCTGTCGGATATACCAATCTGCGTAGGATGGCTGCACCGTCAATTTCAGACGAAAACCCCATTGGTATTCGCCCATGGCTTGGCGCCACGCGGACGCCAACAGTGCGCCTGACGTATGACTTACAAATCGTTCTTCAAAGAAATCCGGCTCGCTCCAGTCGACGACCTCATTTCCTTTCATTACAGTCATGAGCCGATTCACCATCCAGGCTTCGTCTTCTGGGAACGGGTAGCTTCGGACAGACGCCCAGATAACTCCGGCTGCCGCAAGTGCTTGAGCCAGCTCGTCGCCCTCGGCGCTGAGGCCCGAAGGCCCAAAATTTGGACTTGACATTGTCTAGGATTATGCTGCGGAGCAAGGTCAAATTGCAATTTGAAAGATTCGCAATCCGTATGCGACCGCAATAGAGTGGGATCAGCGGCGGAAATTGACCGGAAAAGTCGCCTCATCCCGCTAGACTCGGCAGCAACTGAGTGCTAGCCTTGAGAAGAGTTGACTGGCGGCATTCGGGGCAATAGACACGGAGCCGACACGTCAGAGAGAGACCCGATTCTGCTGGCGCATAATGCGGCATTCGAACCCCGAATGGACACCAAATTGGACACAAAGGGGTGGCGGAGAGTGCGCTGGACACCAGAGTCGAATCTGCCATTCTCACCTCAGGCGAATTTTGGGTCGAAAACTGCTTGGTGTCCATGGTGTCCGGAATGTACCGGAATTGGTCCCAAACGGTGGAGCAAATAAATTTAATGGAAAATATGGACACCAAGGAAAGATTTTAGCATCAATTAGTTAGCGCAAGTATCAGCGGATCAATCGTTTGCGACGAACCGGCAATTCGAATCCCTCCCTCTCCGCCATATTTCCTTCCAATTTAATATTCAATTGCGCGTCTCATGCACCCTGGCGAATGTTAAGGTCCGGTTGCGCTCGTTAAATCACAGCGACCGATCTTCGTCGGCAGACGTCTCCGCCGCGAATGGCATCGCGGTCTGGCGATTGCGCATCATAGACCACAAGTCTGACTCTGCGGCGGCCGTTTCGGGAAACTTCCCCAAAAACCCGAGGCGGGATAGGCCAGAGCGACGATTCCCCGGAGGTATTACGAATGAAAAGCACAATTTGGACGGTGGCCGCTTTGAGTTTAATCGCGCTCCTGGTTACGATGACGCCCGATATTCGACGCTACATGCGCATGCGGTCGATGTAAAGAAACTGACGCCCGCGGGGCACAGAGCGTTTTGCAGGGTCTTCGGCGTTTTGCGTGACCTGTGGATCGAAGACTGCGGGCTCAAGAGAGCGGGTTCAACAGAGCGCGGCCGGAGGGCTACTGGCGGCTGTCTTGCCGCTCCATCCCATATTGTCTTGACGGTTGCGAGCAGAGGGCAGAAGATGGTCGGGTGATTTTTCTGTGCGGGGCTTGGGTCCGCGCTGAAAGGAGCTTCTTCCCCTGATGGCCCTGAAGGACTCCGCCAGCCCTCGGTCCCAGAAAGCTGCGCCCCTAGCGGAGATCGATGTGCTGTGGGTGACGGGTGGTCTTGGTTGCGACGGCGACACGATCGCGATGACAGCTGCTACTCAGCCAAGCATCGAGGATATTGTCCACGGGGCCATTCCTTGGATTCCGAAGGTAAATCTATATAATCCGTTTCTCGCTTTCGAGAATGGCGATGAGTTCATGAAGCATTTCCATCTTGCGGCGGAAGGGCAAGACAGGCCATTCATCCTGGTGATGGAAGGCTCGATTCCGGACGAGGGAAACAAAAAAGAGGGCTATTGGGCATCGTTCGGAACCGATTCAATTACAGGCCAGCCCATCACCACCTGTGAATGGATCGACCGGCTGGCGCCGAAGGCGTGGGCGGTGATCGCGGCGGGAACCTGCGCGACCTATGGTGGAATTCACGCCATGGAGGGCAATCCGACCGGCTGCATGGGGCTGCCGGACTATCTGGGCTGGCAATGGCGCTCGCAGGCGGAGATTCCGATCGTGTGTGTTCCGGGGTGCCCGGTTCAGCCGGATAACTTCATGGAGACGCTGCTCTATCTGCTTTACATGGCAACGGGTCACGCTCCAATGATCCCGCTCGACGATGCGTTGCGCCCCACATGGCTTTTTGGAAGCACGGTTCATGAAGGGTGCGATCGCGGCGGGTACTATGAGCAGGCGCAATTTGGTGAGGAGTACGGCTCGCCGCTGTGCATTGTGAAGCTTGGTTGCTGGGGACCAGTGGTGCAGTGCAATGTGGGTAAACGTGGCTGGATGGGAGGAATCGGGGGGTGCCCTAACGTCGGGGGAATATGCATTGGGTGCACGATGCCTGGGTTCCCGGATAAATTCATGCCGTTCATGAATCAGCCGCCGGGATCGCTATTATCCTCCGCCGCTGTGCAAACGTATGGACGTGCAATTCATGCGCTGCGCCGTTTTACGCAGGCATCGCTGAACAAAGAGCCAGTGTGGCGGGCGAAGCGCAGCCATCAGGGAAAAGATGCAGAAATGGGAGAAACTCGCTAGTGTGACAATTCCAAACTTCACAGCGATCAAATGCATCCCGAACCGCAGCTCCTTCGACTCCGCTTGTCGCAAGAAACGCGCCAAGCTCCGCTCAGGATGACAGCGCGATTTTGATACGAAGTTTAGACTTGAGACGCTAGGAGAAGGAAGAGAACGGAAGATGCGGCTTTCGGAGTGACGGATGTCTTCGTTTGTGGGAGCTTTACAGAAGCACGGCGAAAACCCGAATCGCGTCTCCGACGCAGACCCCAATTGCGTCTCCGACCCCAGTTTCGACCAGCCCGGCCTGGCCGAGGCCGAGGCTGTGCTTCTGGACCTGGCGCGTGTCTTCTCTGCGCCACCCGTCATTCTCTCAGATGCCGTGCTCCCGCTCGACCTCCAGGATTGCCTTCCGGCGGCGGATGCGCGCGAACCCAACATGGAGGCGAAGTATCGCGCCCTGCTGGAGCAGATACCGGCGGTGGTCTTCATGGCCTATCTGGATCGCGGCATCAGCGAGGCCTATGTAAGCCCGGAGATCGAGTCCGTACTTGGCTACTCACGCGAAGAATGGCTGGAAGATCCGGTCCGCTGGTACGAGCACATTCATCCCGAGGACAAGCAGCGGTGGAGCCTGGAAGCAGCAGAGATGTTTCTCTCCGGCAAGCCGCTGCGTTCCGCTTACCGGGTTATTTCGCGCGACGGCCGCGTGGTCTGGTTTCAATGCGACGCGCGCATGATGCGTCGCGACGACGGGCACCCATGGTTCATTCACGGCATTGCATTCGATATCTCCGACATCAAGCGCATCGAAGAGGAGCGCAAGGAAGAGCGCAACTTCATCTCTGCAATCCTGGACACAGTGGCGGCGCTGGTTGTGGTGATGGATGACGAGGGCCGCATTCTGCGCTTCAACCAGGCTTGTGAAATCACCAGCGGATATGCCATGCATGAAGTGGAGGGCAAGTGCTTTTGGGATTTATTCCTGGCCGCGGACGAAGCGGAAAGCTTTAAACTTGTGTTTGAATTGCTGCGCACGGATCTGTTGCCGCAGCACCATCAGACCACCTGGGTCACGCGTCACGGAGAACAGCGGCTGATTGCATGGACCAGCACATTGTTGCCGGGCAGCGGCAAGAATTCCGGTTATGTGATCGCCGCCGGAATCGATATCACGGAACGGAAGCAACTGGAAAAAACCATCCTGGACATCAGTGCGCGCGAGCAGCGCCGCATTGGGCAGGATCTGCACGATGGCCTTGGACAGCACTTGACCGGTGTTGCATTTATGAGCAAGGTGCATGAGGCAAGACTGGCTGAATCAAACAGCCCGGAGACGGAAGACGCCGCCAAGATTGTGCGGCTCGTCAATGAAGCAATTCACAAGACCCGCGAGTTGGCCAGGGGGTTGCATCCTGTTCTTTCCGATGCTCAGGGACTGATGTCGGCGCTGCAACTGTGGGCCGCTGAAGTGGAAGATCTGTTTGGCATCTCCTGCCGCTTTCAATGCGAGGAGCCGGTGCTGATCCACGATGAGAGCACGGCCACGCATCTTTACCACATTGCCCAGGAGGCGGTGAACAACGCCATAAAGCATGGCGACGCCGGCCATATCCTGATCCAGTTGACAGCGGAGGCCGGCAGAGGCATTTTATTGATCAAGGACGACGGCAAGGGCATCACGGAAGGGATCGCCAACTCCCGCGGCATGGGCCTGCAAATCATGAATTACCGTTCGGGAATGATTGGCGGCACCCTCGAGATACGACGCGACACGCTTCGCGGAACGATTGTCATCTGCACGTTTCCGGTGAACGATGGTGTTTAGAACGCATATGGCGGAGATTGCCAAAACTGCGGATTCTGTCGCGACGCAGAAGAAGACTGTCTTCGTGGTGGATGACCATCCGCTCTTGCGCCAGGGGTTGGCGATGATGATCAACCGGGAACCGGACCTGGTGGTATGCGGGGAAGCCGAGGAGGCGCACACGGCCATGAAGGCAATTTCCGCTTCCCGGCCGGACATCCTGATTGCGGATATTTCTCTGAACGGCCCAGACGGGCTTGACCTCTTGAAGAATCTGCGCCTGCTGTATCCGGATTTGCCGGTGCTGATTCTCTCCATGCACGATGAGTCGATCTATGCCGAGCGTGCACTTCGCGCACGAGCCAATGGATACATCATGAAGCAGGAGGCGACGGAAAAGGTCCTCGTTGCCGTACGTCGCATTCTGGACGGAGAGATTTACCTGAGCAGCCGCATGGCTAACAAGCTGCTGATGCAGTATATGAGCGGCAAGACCGCGGAGACGGACTCGCGCCTGGCCGCGCTGTCAGATCGAGAACTGGAGGTGTTCCGCATGATCGGCGAGGGCCTCGGCACGCGGCAGATTGCCGAAGCGCTCCATTTGAGCGTGAAGACGGTCGAATCCTACCAGGCACACCTAAAAGAGAAGCTTTCGCTGCGCACCGGCCGCGAGTTGATGCAGCACGCCATTCAGTGGAAGCTGAACGACAAGTCTGCGTAGGTGTCCATGTTACTCGCACACCGGGGATTCCCCGATAGCTGATCGGGTAATTCATACGCGTCGAAATTAGGGTACCACCCGCTTGCCGAGTTTGTTGGCGTTCTGTTGGTATGTCTCAGTCGGCGAACTCCGCGGAAGCGGTGGTGTATCGCCGATGGCAAGTGTTGTCACAAGTTCCCCGCAAGACCGAGACATTCGAAGCTCAAGAAAGCCCCGGTTGAGGCTCGCGGGAACGTGCGCCCATTTGAGTTGTTCGCCGCAAACGAGAGGAGCATAAAGCATATGGCAGCGGAAACCGTTCCTTACGGCAGAGTTACACAGAAGAAGCCCGCAGTGGCGGAAGTTCACATTCTTTGGATCACCGCAGGTTTAGGGTGCGATGGAGATTCAGTATCCATCACCGCAGCTACGCAGCCCAGCATTGAAGATGTGCTTCTGGGCGCAATTCCCGGATTGCCCAAAGTCCACCTCCACAATCCGGTGCTCGCCTACGAGTGCGGCGACGACTTCATGAAGTTTTGGTACGAGGCTGAAAAGGGAAAGCTCGATCCCTTCGTCCTGGTCGTGGAAGGGTCGATCCCCAATGAGACCATCAAGAAAGAAGGCTATTGGGCCGGCCTGGGAACCGATCCTCACACCGGCCAGCCGATTACCACTAACGAGTGGATCGATCGTCTGGCCCCCAAGGCGTTGGCCGTGATTGCGTGCGGCACGTGCGCCACTTATGGCGGCATTCACGCCATGGAGGGTAATCCCACCGGCGCCATGGGCCTGGCCGATTATCTTGGCTGGGGCTGGAAGTCGAAGGCCGGCTTGCCCATCGTCAATGTCCCAGGGTGCCCTGTGCAACCGGACAACTTCATGGAGACGGTGCTCTACCTGCTCTACCAGATCGCAGGGTTAGCGCCGATGATTCCTCTCGACGATCAACTGCGCCCCACTTGGCTTTTCGGCAAGACCGTGCATGAAGGCTGTGATCGCGCCGGATATTACGAGCAGGGCGACTTCGCCACTTCCTACAGCTCGCCCAAGTGCATCGTCAAGCTCGGCTGCTGGGGTCCAGTGGTAAATTGCAATGTGCCCAAGCGCGGCTGGATGGCGGGCATCGGCGGCTGTCCTAATGTGGGCGGCATCTGCATTGGCTGCACCATGCCGGGCTTCCCTGACAAATTCATGCCCTTCATGGATGAGCCGCCTGGAGCCAAGCTTTCCAGCACCGCCATCGGCGCCTACGGCAAGGGAATTCGCGCCCTCCGCGCCTTCACCAACGCCACGGTGAACAAGGAGCCGAAGTGGCGTCATCCGCGCCCTGAACTGACTACCGGCTATCACCCCAGGTCCTACTAACTCAAACCAGGCAAAGGAGCCACTGCTATGGGTACTATCGTTGCTGAGCAAAAAGGCGCGGCTGAGAAAGCCGGCCAGTTAGTGGAGATGAACTGGGATCCGATAACCAGGATCGTGGGTAGCCTGGGAATCTTCACCAAGATCGACTTTGGCAAACGTAAAGTGGCGGAGTGCCACAGCACCTCCTCGATCTTCCGGGGCTACAGCATTTTCATGAAGGGCAAGGATCCTCGCGACGCCCATTTCATCACCAGCCGCATCTGCGGCATCTGTGGCGACAACCACGCCACCTGCGCCACCTATGCGCAGAATATGGCCTTCGGCGTAAGGCCGCCGGCCATGGCAGAGTGGATCGTCAACCTGGGCGAAGCAGCAGAATACATGTTCGACCACAACATCTTTCAGGACAACCTAGTGGGCGTGGACTTCTGCGAAAAGATGGTCAAGGAAACCAATCCGGGCGTCTATGAGAAGGCCACCAAGACAGAAGCGCCGCACGCAAGCCTGCATGGCTACAAAACCATTGCGGACATCATGAAGGCTCTGAATCCTTTCACCGGCGCGTTTTATCTTGAGGCGCTGCAAGTCAGCCGCATGACTCGCGAAATGTTCTGCCTGATGGAAGGCCGCCACGTGCATCCATCCACGCTCTATCCCGGTGGGGTTGGCACCGTTCCAACTATCCAGTTGTTCACCGATTACATCGTCCGCCTGATGAAGTACGTCGAGTTCATGAAGAAGGTTGTGCCCCTGCACGACGACCTCTTCGATTTCTTCTATGAAGCCCTCCCCGGTTACGAAGAAGTCGGCAGGCGGCGCATCCTTCTTGGCTGCTGGGGATCGTTCAACAACCCCGACGTCTGCGACTACACCTACGAGAATATGGCCGATTGGGGCCGCGCCATGTATGTAACACCGGGCGTCGTCGTCGATGGGCAACTCGTGACTACGAGTCTGGTCGACATCAACCTCAACATCCGCATCCTGCTGGGCAGCTCCTACTATGAAGACTGGCAGAACGCGGAGACGTTTGTGAAGAAGGACCCGCTCGGGAATCCCGTTGACCAGCGTCATCCCTGGAACCAGAGCACCTTCCCCAAGCCTCAAAAGCGTGACTTCAAGGAGAAGTACACCTGGGTCATGTCTCCGCGCTGGTACGATCAGCGCACCGGCGACTATCTTGCGCTCGATACCGGCGGCGGCCCCATTGCGCGCTTCTGGGCAACGGCCCTGGCGGGCATTGTGGACATCGGCTACATCAAGGCCACTGGCCACAGCGTAAAGATCTATCTGCCCAAGACCGCTTCCCTTCCCGAAGTTGAGTTTGAGTGGAAGATTCCCAAGTGGAGCAATGCGATTGAGCGCGACCGCGCACGCACGTACTTCCAGGCCTACGCTGCCGCGGCTGCGCTTCACTTTGCCGAGCAGGCGCTGGCCGAGTTGCATGCCGGCCGCACCCGAACCTGGAACGACTTCAAGGTTCCTGAAGAGGCCATAGGCTGCGGATTCCACGAAGCGGTGCGCGGCGTGCTGTCGCATCACGTGGTGATCAAGAACCACAAAATCGCCAACTACCACCCCTATCCTCCGACCCCGTGGAACGCCAATCCCCGCGACTGTTACGGCACGCCCGGCCCTTATGAAGACGCGGTGCAGAACACGCCGATCTTCGAGGAAAACGGCCCGGAAAACTTCAAGGGCATCGACATCATGCGAGCGGTGAGAAGCTTCGATCCATGCCTGCCGTGCGGTGTGCACATGTACCTGGGCAACGGCAAGGTGCTGGAGACGCATCACTCGCCGATGTTTGGGCAAATGTGAGCGGCTTGAATCCCCGGAAAAGCGTTGTTGATTCCCCAGACGGACGTTGTCCAAATTGAACGGTCACCATTGCAAGTCAGGTCCACGGCATGCCAAAATTCGCAGCCGTGGGCCGGAGTCTCAGAACCGGTCGATAACAAGAGGAGCGGCGTGGTCAAGAGCGAAGCGTTCAAAGAGAAAATGCAGAAGCTCGGCATCCTGGTCGGCGAACTTGAGTCGGCGCCGGGCGATCGCAGCAACGAACCCGCGCGCGAATTGGTCAAACTGCTCATGGAGGTCCACGGCACAGCCATCGAACGCCTGTTGGAGATTGTCTTTGACAGCGGGCCGGCCAGCGAAGTAATTCTTGCAAAGGCCGGCGACGACGCAATCGTGCGGCAGTTGCTGCTCCTGTACTCCCTGCATCCTGAAGACTTGGAAACTCGCGTGTTGAAGGCGCTCGATTCCGCCGCGCCTCGGCTTCGCAAGCACAACAGCGAAGTCGAAGTCATCAGCATCCATGAAGGAGCGATTCAGCTCAAGTTTCACATCTCCGGACACGCCTGCGGATCGACATCCAAAACCGTGAAGTCGCTGCTCGAAGAATGCGTTTACGACGTGGCGCCCGATTTGATTTCACTGCAGATTTTTGGTCCGGACGACGAGCCTTCTTCTGGCTTTGTGTCTCTCGATAGCCTGCTCAAGCATCCTCTGCCGGCGCACGACCTCGTTGAGCAAGGCGCAGAAGTGGTTGGTGCCGATTGATACGGGATTGCTGGTGGACGGGGAAAGGCTGATCATGTCTTCGGTTTCGCCACAATTGGATCAGTCGTTCGCAACATTGCGCAGGTTTGCACGGCCGCGCCTTCCTGCAGAGCGCTGTGAATTGTGCAGCGCGGTTCTCGCTCACGAACACCCTCATCTCCTCGAACTGGCTTCGCGCCAAATCCTCTGCGCGTGCGACGCCTGTTCAACGCTCTTCGATGGAATGGCGGGAGCCAGGTACAGGCGGGTCTCCAGGCGCGCGTGGCTTCTGGATAATTTTCAAATGTCGGATGGCGACTGGGAGTCTTTGCTCATCCCCATCAACATGGCGTTCTTCTTTTATTCCAGCCTGCATGGGCGCATGGTCACGCTCTATCCCAGCCCGGCGGGAGCCATCGAGTCGCTGCTGCCGCTTGACGCGTGGGCTGACATTGTCAGAAATAATCCGGTGCTGCGCAAGCTGGAGCCGGATATTGAGGCGCTGCTCGTGAATCGCGTGGGCCACGCGCGCGAGTCGGCGTCCGCGGAGTATTTCTTCGCGCCAATGGACGACTGCTACCGGCTGGTCGGTTTGATTCGCACTCATTGGAAAGGCCTCTCAGGCGGCACCGAGGTCTGGAATGAAATTGCCGGGTTCTTTTCCGCGTTGAAAGCCCGCGCGGAGATCGTGAAGTGTTCGGAGACTGTGAAGGACGAAGCCCATGCCCGACCTTAGCTTCAAGATTGAGGAAGCCGTGGCCGTGCCTTTTGCGGCCGCGCCGACCCTTGCGTTCAAGCTTCGCATCGTCAACGCAATCGCCGGCGAGAGCATTCATACCGTCGCGCTTCGCTGCCAGATTCAAATCGAGGCAACGCGCCGGCGCTACACCGCCGAGGAACAAAAGGGAATGCTCGATCTGTTTGGAGAGCCGGAACGCTGGAGCAAAACGCTGCGCTCCCTCCTTTGGACGCACGTAAGTGTTGTTGTGCCGGCATTTGAAGACAGCACGCTGACCGACCTCCTGGTTCCCTGCACCTTCGACTTCAATGTGGCTGCTACAAAGTATTTCGCAGGCCTGACCAGCGGCGAGATCCCGCTGCGCCTGATGTTCAGCGGCACGGTCTTCTACGCCGGCGACGATGGCGCGCTGCAGGTCTCTCCCATCTCCTGGGAACAGGAAGCGGTGTTCAAGCTTCCGCAGTCTGTTTGGCGGGAGATGATGGATTGCTATTACCCCAACTCCGCCTGGCTCAACCTGCGCCGCGACGTCTTCGAGCGCCTGTTTCAATTCAAGACGCAAAATGGAATTCCTACCTGGGAGCAGGCTCTGGACAAAATGTTGGACAGGATGTTGCCCGTTGAGGAGACAGTGGGATCATGAACCTCGAGAACGTGGAGAAAATCGCCGAGGCTGTGCTCTACGAGGGCTACATGCTGTATCCCTATCGTGCCTCCGCGGTCAAAAATCAGCAACGCTGGAATTTTGGCGTGCTCTACCCGCGAGCTTACAGCGAGCAGCAGAGCGGCTCCGATGCATGGGCGATGCAGACTGAATGCCTGCTTGAGGCGGATCTATCCACGCGGCTCAACATCGAGATCAGATTCCTGCAGATTGTGAATCGCTCCATCGGCAGGCTGCGCAATCCGGCGAGCAAACTCCCCGCAGACCGTGAACCTGAGCTCGCGCTGCCCGATTTCGAATTGGTTGAGAAGCTTACCGTCGGCGGGCGAACATATACTTCGTGGCAGGAGGCGTTGGAGCGCAAGGTCGACCTGCCGGCCATCAATCCCGCTGCCTTCTCGTTGCAGCGGCAATCGTTCTTCGAGTTTCGCGAACAGCGGGCATTTGAGCCGATCGTCAACCCGGACGGAATGATCGAAGGTGTAATCATTCGCGAGTGGGAGAGCATTTCAGGGTCGGTTGAAATCATTTTGAAGAAATGCAGAGACGGGTTGTTCAAGGCCACGGTTCGTCTTCGCAATCTGACCGCGTTTGAATCGCCGCAAGTTGAGTCGCGCGCTCACTCGCTTTCGCGCTCCTTCGTCTCCGCGCACACTATCTTCGGCGCCGAGGGTGGCGAGTTCGTTTCGCTTCTGGACCCTCCGCGCGACCTTGAGGACTTTGTCGCAGAATGCACGAATATCGGAACCTGGCCGGTGCTGGTTGGAGAAGATGGAGCCCATGACGCGATGCTTTCATCACCCATCATTCTTTATGACTATCCGCAAATTGCGCCAGAGAGTCCAGGCAGCCTGTTTGACGGCACCGAGATCGACGAGATTCTGTCCCTGCGCATTCTTACCATGACGGATGCCGAAAAACAGGAAATGCGGCAATCGGACGGGCGTGCCCGCGAGATTCTGGAGCGCACGGAGAACATGCCGCCGGAGCAATTCATGAAACTCCACGGCGTGTTGCGCGGCCTGCGGCCCGTGGCGGAGGAGGCGCAATGAACGAATGGGAGTGGCAGTTGCTTGAAGAGAAGGCGCCGGTCGATCACCTGCTCATTTCAGGAGTCGAGGTCAAAACCGGGGATCAAGTGCGCCTTGCTCCGCGCAAGAGCGGCGACATTCTGGATATCGCGCTGCGCGGCCAGGTGGCGACCATCGAGAGCATCGAGCAGGATTACGAGGGAGTGTCGCATGTCTGCGTGGTTCTCGACGATGACCCTGGGCGCGACCTGGGGATGATGCGCCAGACGGGACATCGCTTCTTCTTCGATGCTTCGGAGATTGAGCCGTTGCCGCCGAATGAACAGCATGGACGCGACGCGATCGAAAAGCCGAGCATCCTGGTGGCTGGGATCGGGAACATCTTTCTTGGCGATGATGGGTTTGGAGTCGCGGTGGCGCAGGAACTCGCCAAGACCAGCTTTCCGGCTTCGGTTCGCGTGGTCGATTTTGGTCTACGGGGCTTCGACCTGGCCTATGCGCTGCAGGATGGATACGAAACCACCATCCTGATTGATGCCTTCCCCCATGGAGAACCGCCGGGGACGGTCTACGTGGTTGAGCCCGACATGAGCGATCCATCGTTTGGCGTAGCGCAAGGAACATTTGTCGAGCCGCACGCCATGAATCCGGTGAACGTGCTTCGCATGGCCGTGGCCATGAACGCGCCGTTGAAGCGCGTTCTCCTGGTGGGGTGTGAGCCGGCTACCTTTGGCAACGAAGAGGGAACGATGGGATTGAGTTCGGCTGTGGAGCCAGCCGTCCATGAGGCCGTGCGGGTGGTCACAAATCTCGTCGTCAAGCTTCTGGACGAGGCTCGATCCGACACAACAAACTGATGCTTCAAACCGAAAGGAGATCTATCGTGGCTATGGAATTGCTTGACAACAGCACGAACGACATCGGCAGCGACAAGAGCACGCTTTATCTGCTGGGCGGCGTGGCCATGGTTGTTTTCGGCGCCGGACTGATCATTTCCAATCCAGTTATCCGCCGGTACATGGCCCAGTTAGGCGTTGGCGATTTGGCCAGTGCCGCAATGCCGGACATTGAGCGTTACCTCAAGCTCCGGGCGATGTAAGCGCCTGCCGTGGCCCAGGCCGCGCAGCAACCGCGGGGCGTCACCCGTGCCGCTGCTGCATGAAAGAGGATTGCATGACTGAGGTTGCGACCTCCGCCGCAGACGCGGCTGAGACGACCGCGGATCATTGGGTTGTCGACACCCGGGCGAGCCGATTCACGGTGCGGGCCTTTGCCTCCGGCATTTTGTCCGCGATGGGCCACAGCCCCACCATCGGCATTCGCACCTTCAGCGGTGGAATGAGGTTCGATCCCGCGCAGTCCAAAGCAAGCGAGTTCCAGCTCATCGTCAAGTCCTCGTCGCTTAGCGTGCTGGATGACATCAGCGACAAGGATCGCCGCGAAATGGAACGCCTCATGAACAGCGAGGTTCTGGAGACGAGCAATTTTCCGGAAATCCGCTACGAGGCCCAAGCCATCGCCGTTGCAAAGATGGCGGACGCGCTTTTTTCCGCCAAACTCGATGGCAGTTTGACTCTGCACGGAGTCACGCGGAGGGAATCGATCGCCGCGCGCGTGGCATGGATGGGCGCTATGCTGCGCGCATCCGGCGAATTCTCGTTGAGCCAATCCAACTACGGCATCAAGCCGGTGTCGGTGGCCGGAGGCGCGCTCAAACTGAAAGACGAGTTGAAGTTTTCATTTGAGATCGTGGCCCGGAAGCAGGAATGATGCGTGCATTGTGTCCGCCTGAAGGACCACGGCGAAGGTATGTTGTTTATCCCTCTCGCGGGCCGGGATTCACCCGGTTTGCTTCATGCCATCCGCACTCCCCGTTTATTGATTATGTAATAACTGCCTGCGGCAAAATGAGGGGGGCAGACCGTCCATTCCAAGCGACCCTGACTCATAAGCGAGCGGTCTGCAGGCTGGCTTTTGCCCGGTCAAAGCAGAGAAATGCGGCCGTTCGCCCGATCCGGTGCGCTCATTCCCAGCCTAATTCCAGATTCGTTTTGACCCTTCGGGGCTCTCGCTCGTTTAATGTATTGCAATAGGATCTTTTCCATGGCGGTCAGCGCTCTCAGTTATTCCGATTCAGACGGACCGCACACGGTCGTTCTCGATCGCGTCTCGACGTCGATAGGCCGTTCCCCCGCTCAGGATGTCGTACTGCGCGAGCCGGCAGTTTCGCGGCGCCACGCCGTGATTGAGAGGGACGGAGACAACTACACCGTTGTGGATCAAAAGAGCACCCACGGAACTTTTCTCAACGGCGTGCGCGTTGAGCGGGCCGAACTGAAGCCGGGAGATCAACTGCAAATGGGCTCTCTGCATGGTCCGAAGCTGCGCTTTCATAGCCCGCGGGCCGATCAGGCACCCGTCAGTGCGGGTCACAGCACATTCGGCGACCTGATTTCCTCCATGGAAGGATTCCGGCTGCCTGCCGACCAGGATCACCCGGCCACGCGCGAGATCGAGCAGTTGAACTGGCTGCTTCGCGCTGCCCGCCAGCTCAATGAGGGCGGAGCCATCGAAGACATTCTCGGCGTCCTTTTGCAATTGACCCTGCAGCTTACCGGCGTCGAACGGGGATTCGTCTTTCTGTTCGAGGACGGCGAGATGCGGTTTGCGCAGGGCCTCGGGCCTGAGGGAAAAATTGCGCGGGAAGATTCGACCATCTCGCATCGGGCCATGCAGAGAGCCATCGACAGCGAGATGAAGTTCTCCGTAAGCGACACGCTATCTGACCAGAGAACTTCGGAATGGTCAAGCGTGATGGCCAACAAGATCCGCAGCATTTATTGCATTCCGCTGCGCAAGCGCATCACTCCCAATGAACCTGTCCACCTGATCGGGCTGCTTTATCTCGACAGCCAGATTCGGCCCGGTTCGCTGAGCGAAGTCGATCATCAACTGCTTGACACCATCGCCACGGAAGCCTCGGCGCTGTTGCACAATGCACTCCTTGCCGAAGCGGAGAGCAAAGCGCGCCAGGCACGCGAGGAACTGGCCATCGCGGCCAGGATTCACAGCAGCCTGATGTCTGCTGCCCTGCCCGCGCTTCCCTATGCGGAGCTTCAGGCCAAGACAATTCCCTGCCTGGCCATCGGCGGGGATTTCTACGACGTGGTGGTGCTCGACGATTGTGTTTGCGTGACCGTTGTCGACGTTTCCGGCAAGGGTGTCTCTGCGGCTATTGTCGCGGCAACTTTGCAGGGAATCCTGCATGCCCAGTTGCTTGCCGGGCAAAGCTTTGAAGAGATCGCGGTCATGGTCAACCAGTTTCTATGCGCCCGCAATGTGGGCAAGTACGCCACCATGATCGCGCTGCGGCTTTTTCCCGATGGCCGCATCGAGTATCTGAACTGCGGCCACATTCTTCCTGTGTCGATCATGGGGGCGGGTGTCCGACTGCTGGAAGCGGGCAACTTGATTGTCGGGCTGATTGCCGGGGCCAGCTACTCCTCCGCCTTTGACCGCTTGCAACCAGGAGAGCGGCTGCTGCTGGCCACCGACGGCATCACCGAGGCGGAGAACAAGGATGGGGAGCTGTTTGGCTATGACGGATTGAGCGATGCCGCGCACCGCCACCGCGAAATCGACGCCATTCTCGACCGCGTGGGGAAGTTTCACGCGCCCCAACCCGCCCAGGACGATTGCACGCTGGTGGAGGTCCGCTACACGGGTCAGCCGTGACGCGACCGGTATTTCCGCTGCCGGCTTGACAGCCAAACCAGCCGTCCGATTTCAGCCCGACGCTTCAACCGCGGCAGCCAGTCGATCCAATGCCTGCTTGAGCGCCTTGGCCGAAGCCAGCGCGCGCAGCACGGTAAGCGGGTTTGCCACGGCCTGCGAAATGGACACCATTGTGCTGCCAACCGCAGCAACGGCCCCCGCAAAAGCTGCGCGAAGAGCGTAAGCCTTTTCGAGCGCGCCAAGGTGCGCATCGGCCAGCGTGGTCGCGCCTGCGAACGAAGGCAAATTGTTCCACACCGATGTAACCCGCCCGGTGTAGTTGATCACGCTCTTTACCGTCAGTCCATCGCTTGAAGTCTCGATCGTTGCCACCGGCGCAAGCCTGGCAAGTGTCGTTTGAATCGAAGCGACGATATCCGCCACGGTCTGCTCGGCGCTGGAAAATGGGGACAAGCTGGAGAACAGGCCGAATGAATAACTCATCGCGGTTTCCGGTTGCGCCGCGGCAGAATTCCGCGCCGCTCCGTCGATCCCTTCAATCTCACAGCGCAACTGCAATACAGTTGCCAGTTGGGAATCGGTCACAGTCACAGCGACTTCACTCCAGGCACCAGGCTTGCGATCGCCGATGCAGCGGTCTTCAGCAATTCAACGCGGTTGGCCAGCGCTTTGTCGAAGGTGTCGGAATGAATCTTCCACAACGCGTCGTCGACCTTGCCGTCCTGCTCAGGCACGCAGACCACCGTATTTCCGTCCAGGTTCGCAATGGTTACCGCGCGCAGTTCAGCGCCGGTTAAAACGCCGTTGACGTATTGAACAGCCGTGATGTTATCGCTGACATAGGTGCTCACATGCACGCTGGTGACGGTCTGGAAGGAGTCAGCGAGCCATGCGCCGATCTTCTGTGCAGCATCCTGCAGGGACGCGGCTGCTCCGCGCACCGAGTCGATGACGCCGTAATCCACCAGTGCCGGGTTGACGGGCGGAGGCGCGAAAGGTTGGGGCGAAGGCGAAACTGCGGAAGACTGCGCCGAGGCTGGGGCGGCGAACGACTGGGGCGCGTGCGGCGCAGCGGAATCGGGAGCTACGGGCAAGGAATGAACCTCCAGAACGGGCCGATGAACCGGGTGCGAATCGTCGGCGATCATCAGGCGGACAGCGGGATCGCCAATCACAGAGTAGCTGCGCGCATCGTTGTTGGCGGTCCACAGGCCGGAGATTTCGTAGGGATCGACCTGCTTGCCATATTTCAAATCTTCAAGCGTGGTGGATAAGTCGGAAGAAAGCTCCGCATACCGGCCATTGAAGTTTTCCAGCGCCGAACCCACCGGGTGGCCTTCCATCAGCCGCCTGATAGTGCTCTTGAAGACCTCGGTCTGGCTGCCGGCTTTGTCCCAGTGGAACGAGCAGCCCCATGCGCGTTCCACGTGGCCGATCACGGCCAGCGCGCCGCCGCGCGGGTGCGCGATGAGCCGCTGCGGCAGGCGGCCGAGAAAGCTTTTGGGTGCGATGGCAGGCGGCGGGCCAGATGTTGAAAAGTCGCTCAGTTGCGGAGTGCCCGCGCCGAAGCAGGCGAAGTGCATGGCAATCGTTCCAAAGACTCTCGCGTTGCTGGAAACATCGTCGCCAGCGAAGAAGAAGCTGTCGGGGAGGGGACCTTTATACGAGGGACCCCCGCTGTTGTACATCATGCCGTGGCTGGCGGTGAACAGAAAAGCCGGCGCATCGCCAAAGATCGAAGCCAGCTTTTCCTTCTTTGCATCGCCATTGAGATACGTGTCCACCGTCCATCCGTCCTGGGTTGCGGCCCACTCCGCCAAAGGCTTGGCCAGCTCCTCGTGGCTCAATTGGGTTGCGCCGTCGCCGGTGTTGGCCACGCCGAATATGGCCGCACGCTTTTTAAGCGCCAGCGTGCCGGTCTCCGCCGCAACCACTGAATGCGCCTAAGCCGCGTACTCTGCGACCGTCTCGAAGTGAATTCGGCCCACAGCGTACTGCACGTCCACCTGATACTGGAATCGAAAGGGGATGGTATCGGGATCGCCGACGAGCAGCAGGTAATAGGGCACTTTGGCCGGATCAACCGGCCCCGGCGCAGCGCCGTGGCGCATGAGGAAGTCGTTCTTGCTATCTCCCGGCCGGTACGCCTCGGGACCAAGATACTCACGGTAGCGCTCGCCGGCTTGCTGCTTGCGATGCTTGAGCAATGGAGAGAGCGCCTCGTAGATTGCCGGATCGGCCCCATAGGCAAACACCACGCCCCAGCCGGTTTGCTCTAGCTTTTTCGGATCGACACCCTCCTTGGGCGCATAGTTCGCCAGCGTGTCATTTTGCCTGCGCCGCTCCAACTCTTGCAAATGCGCAAGCTCTTCCGGCGTAGCCGGCGGCTTGCCCTGAATGGCACGCGACAGTTCATCGGCCGTCATCGGCTCGATGCCATACCGGCCGGTGGAACCGTTGATGCCATTGAACGTCAACAAAGCTTTGGGATCGCTCATCATTCACCTGAAAAAGACAACTCAGTTAAGCCTCGACGGGGGGAGATCTTGAGACAATGCCGATTAAGCAAGAGAATCCTGTCTGCTTCAGCCGATTCGCCAAGAAACTCGATGACCCGTCAAAACTACTCGCCGGCAAGAGCTCTGAGAAATTGTCAGCCCTGGGGTGAGTTTGTGGGCCCTCCGTAGTTGACACCCATCCCCACCTGGACGACCAAGGCCGGTGGATCAAGCGGCACTCCGAAGTCGAAAGTCTCTGGATCTGGAACCTCAGGAGCCTGGACAATGACCCCATAGGCGATGCTACCGGGAGTTGCAAAGGTGTATGTGAGTTTATGACCGAATTCCAAGTCAACCCGTGGATCGGGCTTGGGCGACAAGATCGATGCAGTATCCGGGGAAAAGTAAAGAGCGGAGTTCGCGCCCTCTTCAACCGTGAACGTCACGGTATCCGACGAGACAATGTTCACGTTCGAGACACTGGGAACCCGGAATCCCATCTCATCGCGAAGAACTACATTTGTATTGGACATACTCAGAGAAACTAATGCCTTTTCTCCGCTGTGTCCAGTGAAACTTTCGCCTGTGCCGAAGCAATCGCTGCTTTTAATTTTGGGTCGGCGCGAAGCGAAGCAAGCTCGGGGCTTTGTTGCAGTTGATCGGCATGGTAGCCAAGCGCCAGAGACTTTGCGATCAAATCAATAGCCCCCTGGCGGTTGTGCTGCAACTCGTAGCTCTCGCCGACACGGAAAAGGACCTCAGGATTGTTGGGTGCAAGAGAAACTGCCTGGCGAAGGATCGGAGCGCTGCGACCGGATTCGCCCATTGATGCGTAGTAGTCTCCCAGCGCCGCAAGCAGCTCCGGTTCGTCCGGCGTTTCTTTGCGTGCAGCCTCCGCCAACTCGATCGCTTTCTTGTAAGCGTCCATCGCTTGATTGTGACCACCCGGATTCCAAAGATAAGCCGAAGCCAGATTGCCCCAGGCTACGTAGTTGGTTGGATCGAGATCGAGAGCCTTCTTGCTCATCGCCACCGCATCGGCGAACTTTCCCTGTGCCGTCAGAACTTCCGAGAGCGAGGAATAGGCGAAAAAACTTGGCTCGGCTTGCGCGGACTTCTGCAGGTTGTTGAGTGCATCGTCATATTGGCCCAGCTGCAGAGAAGCAAGCCCCAGGTCGAGCAGAGCTGTTGCATTATCCGGAGTCAAAGCCACCGCTTTACGATATTGCTCCGCCGCCTCCTCCAGTTTCCCTCCGGTGTAGAAATAGTTGCCCAGCGCCACTTGCCATCGCCAGTAATCCGGCGCCAGGTCGATGGCTTTCTGGACGGACGCGATGGCGTCGTTGCCCCGCCCTTCGGCTTCAAAAACCTCTGACTGCACTCCGTACGCCTCGGCGCTGCGCGGGTCCAGTTGCAAGGCCTTTTCAACTTCCGAGGTAGCAAGTGCCGTATTGCCTGCCACGGCATCGATGCGCGCCAGCGTGCAGTAAGGAGGTGCCAGGTTCGGGTCGATGGCGATAGCGCGATTGCAAGCCGACCGCGCCTCATCTAGCAGGCCCGCCGCGCGCGTCACACGATACTGAAGGAAATCGGCGCGGCACAACCCAGCCTGCGCCAGAGCAAACGATGGGTCCTGCTTCAACACATCGTTGAACAGCGCAATCGCATCGGCAACATTCTTGCGCTTGTCATAACGCAGCAGAAGAGCATCTGCCTTCAAATACTCGTCGTTCACGCCCGGCGAAGCAGTTTGGCCTTGCGCCGTTCCGGGCTGCGCGTTCCTGTGCCGCAGAAAAGCGAGGGTTCCGGCCGCCAGGAGCAAAACCGCAGCCACCAGCACCTCGACTTGCCACGCGCGCCATCGTGTCGCTTTCGCCGGTTGCGCCGTGGATGCAGTATTGCCGGCGAGCGGAGAGCCCAGCACCTCGGAAAGCGTGGCCGAAAGCGCCCCGGCACTGGCAAAGCGTTTCGCCGGATCGGGATGAATCGCCGTATCGACGACGCGCGCAAACGACTCAGGAAGATCGGGACGGTAATCGAGCAGCGATCGGCTGGAAGAAGCACTCAAGCCGGATGATCCGCGCATCGATCCAGGCGCTGCTGTCGCAGTCGCCTCATCGCCGCCCGACTCCACGCGCGGCTTGCTGCCGACTGTGTTGCGCTCCGCCGGGAATTGTCCAGCGACGAGATAGAACAACAGAATTCCGACCGCATAAATGTCGCTCGCAACGGAAGCCTGCCCGACCGCAAATAGCTCAGGCGCCATGTATCGCGGCGTCCCCGCAAGCTCGCCCTGCCGATGCGGTAATGCACTCAGGCCGAAGTCCATGAGCAGAATCCGACCGCCCTCTTCGCGCATCACGTTTTCCGCTTTGATGTCGCGATGCAGCAACCCGGTGCGATGAACCGCGCTCAGCGCCTTCGCGACATCCAAGCCAACCAGGGCCGCCTCGCGATAGCCGAGCGGCCCCTGCTCGCGCACCAGCAGCGCCAGGGTCTTGCCATGAACGAAATCTGTCCAGAAGCCGACCAGTCCGTCGTGCCGGTCGACCCCATAGATGGGAACAATGTTGGGGTGCCGAACGGAAGCCAGCGCGCGCGCCTCGCGCAGCAAAACATCGAATTGTGCTTCGCCGTCAACCGACCGCGGCAGCAGCAGCTTGAGCGCAATCTCCCGTTGCAGGCGGGGATCCCAGGCGCGATAGACCTCGCCGAAACTACCTCTGCCGACCAATGCCAATAACTCGAAGCCGCCCCATGTCCGGCCCGTCGCAAGCGTCTGCCCGCGACTTCCCGGTTCTATCTTCATGGCCGGATTGGAGGCCTCATCCATCGATAGATTTTGAGGGATCCCTCAAACTGCCATGAGTATAGCAGCGCCCTGGAAGGCCGGCCGCGCCGCTTATTTCGGGCCGCCGTGCCGATTTCGACGATCCTGCGGTATGCGAATCGCCGCCGCGAACAGTTACCAATGGGCCCGATGAATGGGCGAAGAGGGCCCTGCAAATTACCTGGAGCCAACTGGCAGCCGGAAATCGACCCCCGCGTCGTGATTCACCTTTGCCGTCGCCACAAGGTCGAGTTGATCGACAGGAATCTCGCTGGGATGCCGGTCGCCCACAAACAGCGTGTCCCTGGTCAGCAGGTAGTTATGAATCTGCTCCGGCGGGCGGCCGTCTTTGAAGATCAGCGTCACCGCCGCCTCGTTCTCAGCGGCCGGTCGCGGGTTAGAATACACGGGCGCAACCGGCCCCTGATCGTAAATCGAATGCCACGGCGGAGGAGCCTGATCGTCGGGCTGCTGGTCGTAACCTTCCCCGGCAGGATTCGCGGATGAAGAGGCCTCGTCATCGCCAGTGCCGTCTGGAAAGCCAAGGTAGTAGGGAGCTATCCAACCGGAAGCGCCATAAGGAACAACCGCCCTGTAAGGCGACAGATAAGGCCTTCTGTATCGCCATGAACCTGGGTACGGCGGTGGATACGAAGGTGGATATGGTGGGCGGCGCCTGAATGCGCCGGCAACAGCACCCTGGTAGGTGCGCGGCGCAGCAGCGACTCTGCCGGGAGAATAGCCACCGCGAACGCCGGAAAATCCACGTGGAGCGGAGCTTGCTCCATGAAACGCCGATGCGCTGTGGCCGGAAGATCCTGACCGGCCCGCGGAACGCTGCGCACACGCCGGAAGCACCATTGAAAACACCACCAGCACGGCTGTCGCAAGACGCCTCATGAATGCATTTTACGCCTGATTGGGATTTCGGTGTGCTGATTCTTGCCGGAATTGGTTGTCGGGCCGACCGGTCGCAGGGCCTCAAGACTCATCGCCACCAGTCGGAGCGAATTTCCGCGCCGTGCACCAGCTCTGTCGGCAATCCCGGCGTAGGAGACCATAGCTTCAGGCCGTCGACCCGAACAATATATTCAATAGGCTGCTGCCAGGGGTGCAGCGCGAGATCGAACAGGCCCCAGTGAATGGGCATCAGCAACCCTCGTCCGCCAAGCGCCCGGAAGCTGCGCACGGCGCCCTCAGGGCCCATGTGAATGTCAATCCAGAGCGGATCGGACGCGCCGATCTCGAGCATGGTCAGGTCGAAGGGACCAAACGATTCACCAATCTCGCCAAAGCCATACCATTCTCCTGAGTCCGCGCCGTAATAAACCCGATGCGTAGGACCAACAAATGCAAATGATGCCCAAAGTGTTTCAAAGCGATTGAAAAGGCTGCGTCCGGAAAAATGGCGTGCCGGCAACGCGGTGATCATCACAGCACCAGCCTGCACCTGTTCAGTCCAATTAAGCTCCGTGATGCGCGACCGGTCCACGCCAAAACCGGCCAGGATTGCGCCCACGCCAAGCGGCGTAATCCAGCGCGCCTGCCGAAGGCTTCCCATGCCCGCCAACTGCCGCACGGTACCTTCCCCCAGGTGATCGAAGTGATCGTGCGAGATCAGTACCACGTCGATCGGCGGCAAATCCTCAAGCGCGAGCGTCGGCGGAAAGAAGCGCTTCGGGCCCGCCCATTGCGTGGGTGCGGCGCGTTCGTCCCATACCGGATCGATGAGAATGCGCACGCCGTCGATTTCGACAAGCGAAGAGGAATGCCCGAACCAGGTGACGCGCAGTCCCGATGCCGGGCTGGTCAGATAGATTTTGCTGTCGGTCTGGAACGGCCCTAAGGGCGTTTGCGGCGAGCGCGCTGCCGCCCCGGTAAAGAAGCGTGGGCCCACCTTGAACATCGTGGAAAGACCGCCGACCTTTGTCGGCACAGGGTTCACAAAGCGATTCCCCATGCGCTGGGCCGCCGTCAATGTCATGCCCATTCGATGCGCGCGCCCGGTGATGCGATTCCGGGAAACGCGGTTCGCACGCGCCAACCAGTCGCCAGCGTTCTCTTTCGTCTAGTTACCGCTGCTGGCAGCCTGTTCATAGGTCGGATAAGGCTCCGGCCATGGGCTGGTCGGCATTGTTTGCAGGGTCGCAAGATCGGCCTGCACCTGCGCCCACTGCTGCACGTCTTTCTTCGTCGTGATTGGCGATTCCGGATCGGCATAATACGCGAGAATGTCTTCCTTGATTCCCTGTGGAATTGGATCCGCAGGTTGCCGCGTCAGCAGGTGCAGCAGATGGGCATACGTGGAGTCAGTCAGCGAATACCCGCCCGGCTGCACCAAGCGTCCGGTGTCAAGATCACGATTCGGCAGCGGATGATGCGGATCGCGCGCTGCATTCTGCGAGTTTCCAGGAATCGCAGCGAGATTTGCAGCCGAAGCACTCGCGGCAGCGACCTTTACCTGCCCGTTCGTTTCACTGCCTGACGGAGCCTTCGGAGCGGCAGTTCCAGGAGGAGTAAAGCGGGCCAGCGTCTGGCGCAAAGCCGCCGTCGACATGGCTACGCTGTGCATGTATTTCGTTTCCGTTTCTTCTGTCGGCCCCTTAACGGCAACCATCTTCAAAGGCCCAAACTTCGGAATTACAAACAGCAGCCCCGCCAGTGCATAGGTGCCAATGCCCGCCTTGCGCCGGTAAGCCTGCCAGTCGTTCTCACTGGCCACAGCCGCCGCTTCATTCTGAATTTCAAGTGCCTCGGGCGTAGTCGGATCCGCGGGTTCGTGCTTGCGATGCAGGAGCGTGACCGCATAGGCAATGCGCGGAATGAACTCGCGCACCGCGAATCGATAGGCGCGCACGTTGACGCGGCGTCCCCGCGTTCCCGTAAAGTCCTCGCCCACTCCATAGGTCTGGTAGAAAGCCAGCGCAAGCTGCTTCACCGGAACTTCCAATCCAATATGCCGCAGATAATGGACGGGCGCCATGCGATGATGCGCTATTTCGTTGATGTCGAATGCGAATTCGGTTTGTACATGCTGGCGTTCGCCCTCGGCATAGTTCACCAACGGGCCATACTTTGCGAGCAGCTTGGGAAACTCCACCGGCACCGCGAGGTTTATCGCTTCGGAGTGTCCCACCGTGTCGCCAATGTAGTGCGAGAGAGCGCCCACTGCGAAGGCCAGTTCATTGGCGTTCTGCGCGTTGCGGAACAGGTTGATGACGAAATCGCCGGTGCGCACATAGTGGGTCAGATTTGAATAGTTCGCGTCGCCGAACGGGTAGTAGCCAATGTCCTGAATCACGCACCCGCCGTATGCATAGGCCCGCGCCTCTTCCAATTGAGCGGGTGTCAGGTTCGGATAGCGGCTCAGCAGCAAGGGAACAATGGAGTCCTTCCAGGTCAGGTCAATCAACTGCTCGTGCGTCAGCAGCGAATAGGCGCGCGCGTGGCCTCCCCACGGCAGCAGAAGTCCCAAAACCAGCAGAATCACATTCCGAAATCGCCTCAACACCGTCCAACCTCGATACCAGGTTTGATGCACGCCAGCGCCGTCACGTGTCAGTCGCCTCATGGTTGGCCGGAAATGCCGCGTCGCTCAGTCTGGATTCAAGGCGGGGAGGGAAGTTTTTCTGAGACAAAGCCACCCCACCAGCAGATAAGATGAACACGTCCTTGCGACTCGCCTTTTTGGAGGTTCCAGTGCGTTCCGTTCATTCCCTGGCAGCTGCGCTTCTGCTCCCGCTTTTGACTCTTGGCACGTCGGCGACACAAGCCGCACCCCGGCCCCACATCTACCAGCGCCCCGCGCTCAGCCGCGACCTGATCGCCTTTGGCTACGCCGGCGATCTATGGACTGTGCCCCGCGAAGGCGGCCGCGCCACCCGGATTACCGTCGGCGTCGGCATTGAGACCGCTCCAATCTTTTCACCCGATGGCAGCACCCTGGCCTTTACCGCGGACTACGACGGCAACACCGACGTCTTCACCATCCCCGCCACCGGCGGCATCCCCTACCGCGTGACCTATCACCCGGCCAACGATGTTGCCGTCGCCTGGACGCCCGACGGCAAGCAGATTGTCTTCCGTTCCAATCGCCAATCCGCCAGCCGCTATACCCAGCTATATACCGTGCCCGCCAAGGGCGGGATCGCCACCGTGCTTCCCGTGCCCATGGCCTATCAAGGGCAGTACTCCCCGGACGGTTCGCAAATCGCCTACACCCCTCTGCCCCCGGCTTTCGGCTTCGACTACACATCCTTTGTCTCCTGGGGCAACTATCGCGGCGGACGCGCCAGCGTCATCTGGGTCACTTCGCTGCCTGGCCTCGAATCCATCCAGATTCCCCATGAAGCGGCCTCCGACTTCTCCCCGGTTTTTGCGGGCGGACAGGTCTATTTCCTCTCCGGACGCAAGGGCCGCATCGGCATCTTCCGGTACGACCCCGCTTCAAAAACCGTCTCCGAAGTCCTGCACAACGACGGCCCCGATATCCGCACCCTGGCCGGCAACGGCGAGACCCTGGTCTACGACCAGCTCGGCGACATCTATCTCTATGACACTGCCACTGGCAAGAGCCGCTTGGTTCCCATTGAGATCGACGCCGACCTGCCCGAGGTGCGTCCGCGCATCCAGGCTGTCGGCGAGGAAATCCAGTACACCTCCATCTCGCCCACCGGTCTGCGCGCCGCCATTGAGGTCCACGGCGACATCTTCACCGTTCCCGTCAAGCATGGCCCGACTCGCGATATCACCAACACTCCGGGCGTGATGGAACGCTCTCCTGCCTGGTCGCCGGACGGGCAGTCCATCGCCTATTTCTCTGACGAGTCCGGCCTTTATGCCCTGCACGTCGCTCCACAAACAGGCGAAACAGTGGCCGGCGCCGCTTCAGTCAAGAAGTTCCCCCTCGCCACTGAGCCCACCTATTACTTCGATCCAAAGTGGTCGCCCGATTCGAAGAAAATCGCCTTCCACGACAACCGCTTGAACATCTACATGCTCGACATCGCCACCGGCAAGCTCACCACGGTCGGCGAAAAAAATGTCTTCGGCGGCTTCTCCAACACCAACTACGATCTCGACTGGTCGCCCGATTCCAAGTGGATCGCCTATCCCCGTTCGCTCGCCAATCACCTGCACGCGCTCTTCCTCTACTCGGTCGACACCGGCCAGTCAACTCAGGTGACCGACGAGATCGCGGATTCCACCGAGCCGGCCTTCGATCGCGAGGGGAAATATCTCTACTTCCTCGCCAGCACCAACTCCGGCGCAACTTCAGACGGCCTGGACATGACCAGCGACTTGTATAAACCCACGTCGAACATCTACGCTGTCGTGCTCGCCGCCGATCAGGCTTCGCCCATCGCTCCCGAACTGGACGACGAAAAGACCGCCGCCGAAAAGAAGGACGAAGCAAAAAAGGACGATGACAAATCTTCCGATGCCGACGCTAAAAAGAAAGACGCGGGTAAGAGCGACGACGAAAAATCCAAGCCAAATGCCGCTCCAAAGCCCGTGAAGCCCATCAAGGTAGACCTCGCGGGAATAGAAACGCGCATCGTCGCGTTGCCCTTGCCCGCAGCCGATTATGTCGCTCTGGCAACTGGGAAAAAAGGCAGCATCTACTTCCTTGAGAATACAAATCCGGTGGTCGTCCCGGCGGTCGCGCCCACTCTCAGCCGATGGATGCTCGAAGACCGCAAGACAGAAAAACTTGCCGACCAGGTGGAGAGCTTCCAGATCTCCGCCGACGGCGACAAGATGCTGCTCGCTATCTCCCACCGCGACCCTGAAGCCATGGATGGCGGCGGTGGCCCGCCGAGCCTGGTGATCGTTCCTGCCAACGCGCCCGTTAAGCCAGGCGAAGGCAATCTCTCCCTTGCTGACGTGAAGGTTCACGTCGATCCAGCCGCCGAGTGGATGCAGATGTATCACGAAGTGTGGCGCATCGAGCGCTCCTTCTTCTATGACCCCCACTTCCACGGCACAGACACCATTGCCGACGAACGCCGCTTCGAGCCTTACGTGGCTTCCATCGCGTCGCGCGCCGATCTCAACTACATTTTTCAGGAGATGCTCGGCGCTTTCTCCGTGGGGCATTTGCGCGGATTCGGCGGCACCATTCCCACTGGCCCGCACGTCCCTGGCGGACTCCTCGGCGCCGATTACTCCATCAACAACAATCGCTATTGCCTGGCAAAGATCTACACCGGCGGACAATTCAACCCGCGGGCCAAAGCCCCCCTGGCGCAGCCCGGACTCAACGTATCCGTGGGAGATTGCATCCTCGCCATTAACGGCATGGATCTCGATGCCTCGATCGACATTCAGAAGCCCCTCGAAGGCGCCGCAGGCAAGGTCATCAGTCTTCGCGTCGCATCCGCCGACGGCAAAAACCCGCGCGACATCTCCGTCACTCCCATTGCAAGCGAGGCCACCCTGCGCAATATCGATTGGATCGAAGGCAACCAGAAAAAGGTCGACAAGCTATCCGGCGGAAAACTTGCCTACGTTTATCTTCCCGACACCGGCGAAGGCGGCTTCACCAACTTCAATCGCTACTATTTTGCGCAGACGCAAAAGCAGGGCGCAATCATCGACGAGCGATTCAACGCCGGCGGCCAGGTTGCCGACTATTTTGTCGAAGTCATGGGACGCCACATCGAATCCTACTGGGTGCCGCGCTATGGCAACATTGAGCACACCCCGAACGCAGGCATCTACGGACCCAAGGTGATGATCGCCAACGAATTTTCAGGCTCTGGCGGCGATGCCCTTCCCTGGCTCTTCAAGCAAGCGAAACTGGGGGTTCTGGTAGGCAAACGCACCTGGGGCGGCCTCGTCGGCATCAGCGAAATCCCCGTATTGATGGATGGCGGAAACGTCACCTCCCCGAGCGTCGCTTTCTTCTCACCCAAAGGCGAATGGGATGTCGAAAACCACGGCGTGGATCCCGACGTGGTTGTCGACCAGGACCCGAAAGCAGTGAGCGAAGGCCACGATCCTCAATTGGAGAAGGCCGTTTCCATCGCTCTTGAGAATCTGGCGCAGCATCCCGTCACTCAACCGGAGAGGCCTGCTTATCCCGACTACCACCATTGATCGTCGTACAGCACGCCTCGCCCGACTTGCCCCAGGGCTAAGCCAAATCGGGCTTCGCCGAGGCGACAACGAAGTTACACCGCGCGCTGGAGAATCCATGCTCTCGAATTCCCGAATTGCCGCCGCTGCTTTTGCTGCTTGTTGCCTCAGCCTCTGCGCGCAGCAGCCAACGCAGCAACCGCTGCAGTCAATGCCCTATTCGCCGTCGCTCGACGTGACCAGCCTTGACCGCTCCGCGGACCCATGCGTCGACTTCTACAAGTTCAGTTGCGGCGGCTGGGAGAAGAACAATCCCATCCCAGCGGATCAAGCCGGGTGGAGCGTCTATGCAAAACTAGGCAATGAGAACCAGCAGTTTCTCTGGGGCATTCTCGAAGACGACGCCAAGGCAAACAACCGCACGCCCGTGCAGCAAAAGGTGGGCGATTACTTCGCCGCATGCATGAACACTTCCGCCATCGATGCGCGGGGCGACAAGCCGATCGCGCCGGAAATAGCAAGGATTGACGCGCTCAAAACCCGAGCGGAGATTGTCTCAGCCATCGCGCGCCTCCACCACGAATACCCGGGCAGCTTTTTCCTCGACTCGGGCACAGATCAGGATGCAATCGACTCATCAACCATGATCGTCGAACTCGGCGCGGGCGGCCTTGGACTACCGGATCGCGACTACTACACCAAGACCGATGAGAAGAGCGTGAAGATTCGCGAGCAGTATGCGGGTTACATTCAGCAACTGCTCTCGCTGACCGGCGAGAGCGCGGATCAGGCCAAGGCCGACGCCGATGCAACCCTGAAGATCGAAACCGCGCTCGCCAAGGCCGCGCTCACGCGCGTCGAGCGCCGGGACCCGCACAACACCTATCACATGGAGACCATCGCCGAACTCGAAAAGCTGACCCCCTCCATCGACTGGCCGCTTTATTTCAAGGCGCAGGGTGCACCTGACGTTGCAAAACTCAACGTCGCGCAACCTGCGTTCATGAAGGCCGTTGAAGCCGAGTTGAATACGGAAGATGTGTCCGCGCTGCGCGGCTATCTGCGCTTCCACCTGCTCACGGCAGCCGCGTCCCATCTGGCGCATCCCTTCGAGCAAGCCTACTTCGGTTTCTACGCGAAGACCCTGCGCGGCGTGCCTGCCATGCCTCCGCGCTGGAAGACGTGTACGCGCGCAGTCGATCGCAACCTTGGCGAGGCGCTCGGCCAGGAGTTTGTGCGGCGCACGTTCTCCGCCGACACCAAGGCCAAGACGCAGTTGATGACCGAGCAGATTGAGACCGCCATGCAGCATGAAATCGAGAACCTCGACTGGATGAGTCCCGCAACCAGGGCCGAGGCGCTGCGCAAGCTTCACGCCATTCGCAACAAGATCGGCTATCCGGACAAGTGGCGCGACTACTCCGCACTGGAAGTAAAGCCCGGCGATTACTTCGGCAACGTGCGGCGCGCGTACCGGTTTGAAGAGGCGCGCGAATGGAACAAGCTGGGCAAGCCCGTCGACCTGAACGAGTGGGGCATGACGCCGCCCACCGTCAACGCGTACTTCAATCCGCAGATGAACGACATCAACTTTCCCGCGGGCGTTTTGCAGCCGCCGCTTTACGACCCCAAGGAAGACGACGCGCCCAACTACGGCAACACCGGCGCCACCATCGGTCACGAACTCACGCACGCCTTCGACGACGAAGGCCGCCAGTTTGACGCCAAGGGCAACCTGCGCGACTGGTGGACACCGGAAGACGCCAAAGGCTTCGAAGACCGCATCAACTGCGTGCGCAACCAGTATGCAGGCTACGTAATCGTCGACGATATTCACATCAACTCAAAGCTCACCAGCGGCGAGGATGTTGCCGACATTGGCGGCACGCTGCTGGCTTACATCGCGTGGAAAAAACAGACCGAGGGCCAAACGCTCTCCGACGCCGACGGCTTCACGCCCGACCAGCGCTTCTGGGTCGGCATGGCGCAGTGGGCCTGTGAGATTGAGCGACCTGAAAACCAGCGTGTGAGCGCGCTGACCAATCCCCACTCCCCAGGCTATGCACGCATCAACGGCGTAGTCTCAAACATGCCGGAGTTCCAGAAAGCATTCAAGTGCAAGGCCGGTCAACCGATGGTGCATACGCCGACTTGCCGCGTATGGTAGGAGCCGAATCGTGTTGAAACGCCCGCATGCGCGCAGTGATTCCCGAGGCTCGACTCCCGCTGAGCCTGACGTTTTATATTTATCTGTATAAAGGATTCTGAACTATGCCGAAACATGAATTTCAAACTGAAGTCAATCAACTCCTGCAACTCATCATCCACTCCCTTTATTCACATCCCGAGATTTTTCTCCGCGAGCTGGTCTCCAACTCATCCGATGCCCTGGACAAACTGCGCCATTTGACCCTGACAGATGACGCATACAAGTCCCTGCCCTTCAATCCGCGCATCGATCTGGAATTGGACGAGCAGAAGCAGACCCTCACCATCGCCGACACCGGCATCGGCATGAATGAAGAGGATCTGGTCTCTCACCTCGGCACAATTGCCCGTTCCGGAACGAAGCACTTCCTCGCTCAACTCTCCGCCGAGGCCAAGAAGGATTCCAATCTCATTGGTCAATTCGGCGTCGGCTTCTACAGCGTCTTCATGGTCGCGGATCGCGTCGAAGTCACATCGCGCAAGGCCGGCGAAGAGAAGGCCTGGCGCTGGGTGAGCGATGGAACCAGCGGATTCGAAATCGAACCCGCTGAGCGCGCCGTCGCCGGAACAACCGTTCTCATCCACTTCAACGAGGAAGGCAAGCAGTACGCCAACGGCTGGCGTTTGCAGGAGATTGTTAAGAAGTACTCGAATCACATCGCCTTCCCCATCTTTCTCACTTACGAAAAAAGCGAATGGAACGAAGCCGAGAAGAAGTCCGAGAAGAAACGCGTCACCGAGCAGGTCAACGTGGCCAGCGCTCTCTGGCAACGGCCGAAGAATGAACTCAAGGACGAAGACTACAAGGAGCTCTACAAATCCATTTCGGGCGACTGGGAAGATCCGCTCTTCTGGTTTCATACCAGGGCGGAAGGAACGCTTGAATACACAACGCTTTTCTTTATCCCCGCAAAAGCACCGCTCGATCTGTATCAAGCCGAGTACAGAGTCGGCATCAAGCTTTACGTCAAGCGCGTCTTCATAATGGACGACTCCAAGGACCTGCTGCCGCAGTATCTGCGCTTCGTCCGCGGCATCATCGACAGCGAAGACCTTCCCCTCAATGTCAGCCGCGAAATTCTGCAGCAGAATCGCGTTCTTGCAAGCATCCGTACCGCCAGCGTAAAGAAGATTCTCTCCGAACTCAGGAACATCGCAACTAGCCGGCCGGATCAGTACCTGAAGTTCATCACCGAGTTCAACCGCCCTTTGAAAGAGGGCCTCTACAGCGACTTCGCCAATCGGGAGACGCTGCTCGAATTGGTTCGCTTCAAATCGACAAAAGCCGAAGGTCTCACCAGCCTTGCCGACGCGAAGTCGCGCATGAAGGACGGCCAGAAGAGCATTTATTACATCACCGGCGGCTCCGAGTCCCTGCTCCGCACTTCGCCGCTTCTGGAGATTTACAGGAAGAGAGACCTGGAGGTTCTCATTCTCGATGACGACTTCGACGAGATCGTCTTCGGCGGCATTGATAAGTTCGGCGACATCGACCTCAAGGCCGTCAACAAGGCTTCAACGAGCGAGGATCTAAAGGACGCAGCCGAGCCCGACAAGGCAGAAACTCTAAAACCGCTGCTCGATAAACTGAAGGCCACGCTCGGCGATCGCGTCAAGGATGTGCGCGCTTCTGTGCGTCTTGCCGACAGCCCCTCCTGCATCGTCAGCGACGAAGAAGAGCCTTCCCTGCAGATGCAGCAAATGCTGCGCGCCATGGGACAAGCAAACATTCCCACGCCGAAACCGACACTCGAGATCAATCCCGAGCACGAGATCGTCAAAAAGCTACTGGCTCGCGCAGACGATGCAGTCTCGGAAGACGCAGCCTGGCTGCTTCTGGACCAGGCACTGCTCATGGAGGGCGTACCGCTTCAAGACCCTGCCAACTTTGTCCAGCGCCTCAACCGCATCCTGAATCTTTCCATCTAGTGCCGTTGCCACTCCTGTCACACGTCTGCATTCTGTGCGGCAACTGAAGGTACCCGCAATTCGGCCATTTGCATTTCAGCGGCCGCAGCTTCAATCTCACTGTTGATCTCTGCGCCAAGAAGAAGCATCAGGCCTGTCATATAGAACCACGTCAGCAGGATGATTACTGCGCCCAGAGATCCATATGTTAGCGAGAAGCTCTTGAAGTAATGAATGTAGGCGCGAAGCCCCATCGATGCGAGCAGCCATCCTAGAATGCCGACGGTGCCGCCTGGTGTGAGCCAATGCCACCGCCGCACTCTAAAATCGGGAGCCCAATAGTAAATTACCGCAAAGGTCAGGGAGAGCAGGACGGTTGCAATGGCCCAGGCAACGAATTTAGCCGCAACGGCAACGCCAAATTCCACCATGGGATCCTGAATGTACTTATAGGCCAGCGCTGCCACAACATCCCCGCCTAACATGGAGGCAAGACCGCCAGTTACAATGATTGTCAGCAGAATGGTAAGTCCAATGGCGTAGATGCGCGCCATAATGTAGGAGCGTCTGTCTTGAAGCTTGTACACCACATTCAATGTGTCCTGGATAGCCGAGATGCCCGCCGCTGCAGACCAGATTGCTGCTATCAGACCAAACGTGACCTTCCCCGACGTGGAGGCATCCGCAGTCTGATTGAACGTCTGCAGAACCGTGCCGAGCGCTGCGTTCGGAATAAGCAGTGCAAAATAGTCGAGAAGCCGGTCATAGAACTGTTGGGCGGAACGAGCCGCCAATCCGAGAATGGAACTGGCGCAAAAAAGCGCGGGAAAGAGCGCAAAGAGAAAGTAGAAGCCGAGTTCTGCGGCGTGCCCGTAAATGCGGTCGGCAATCAGCGAATTCCATGTTCGCACTGCCACAACCCTGACCGGCACTCCCTGCAGGTTCCACTGTAAATTCACAGGCGAATTATACAAAAGGTTGCGCACTCGCTCTTCATAGCGATTTCGCCACCCTCCGCCAGGAGGACGATCGCCGGTGATAAGAGTACCGTTGACATCCATGAGTTTTTCGCGGACCGCCGGCCTGTTAAATGAATAGATGCGAAAAACTGCTTGATAATCGCGGCGCCCCGCAATCAAAGGGAATATCCAACGAATGCGGCCAAAAGAACGGCGCTGCTGAAGGCTCAGATTCACTCGCCCGATTGCGCATCTGGAGGCGCATTGGAGTGGTCCGTCTCAATCCACGGCCGGTACAGAATCTCGCCGCGGGTGTCAGTCAGCGCGTCCGCGACCCGGCCGGCGCATTCGGATGCGACAAACCTATCATGAAAAGTTGCCGATTTTCAGCCTCGCCGGCCACGGGGAAATGGAGTCAGCTCGCTATCGCGTCCGATTGCGCCGCGTGCACCTGTTGCGCCCGATCAATCGCCGCCTGAATGTTCGGCATGATATTCTCCCGGCCCACACGGTCCTGGAATCGCGCCCCTTGCAGCAGCTTTGACGGCTGCTGCATGGCCCCGCATAGCAGCATGGTTCGCCCGGATTCGTGCAGGCGTTTGGCAAACGATTCAATGGCGTGAATGCCAGTCGCGTCGATGGCGGTCATGTTACGCAGCCGCAAAATCACCACTGGCTCAAAAGCCTCCAGGTTCACCGTCGCCTCCACCAGTTTTTCCGTTGTGCCGAAGAGAAACGGCCCATGGATGCGCAGCAGTGTTACATAAGGAGGCAGAATCCGTCCCTGCAACACATGTGGCAATCCATCGCGAATGTACTCGTCGGTTACCGGCGACACGGTGGTTGTGTCGGCGATCCTATAAATGTAGAGCAGTGCCGCCAGCGACATTCCCACGGCCACGGCCACGGTCAGGTCGGCAAACACAGTAAGTGCGAAGGTGACAAGCCACACCGAGATAGCTGTGAAGTCTAACTGGAAGATACCGCCAATCTCCTTCCACTCGCCCATGTTATAGGCCACGACAAACAAAACTCCGGCCAGCGTTGCCAGTGGAATGTAACTCGCCAGCGGCGCCGCAACCAACAGAATTCCCAGCAGAGTTAGCGCGTGCACCATGCCCGCAACGGGCGAGCGCGCGCCGGAACGGATGTTCGTCGCCGTGCGCGCAATGGCGCCGGTAGCCGGAATGCCGCCGAACAGGGGCGAGACCAGGTTCGCCACGCCCTGGGCCACTAACTCGACGTTGGGGTTGTGCCTGTCGCCGGTCATCCCATCCGCAACCACGGCCGAGAGCATGCTCTCCAGCGCCGCCAGAAGCGCCACCGTAAAGGCTGAAGGAATCAGCGGCAGAATGTGTTCGGAGTGAAAGTCGGGCAGCGCAAATGGCGGCAGTCCGCGTGGAATCCCTCCAAACTTGCTCCCAATCGTTTCTACCGGGAGATGAAACAGGAAGCACACTCCGGTGCAAACCAGCACAGCAACGATCGATGCCGGAACTCGCTTGGTAATGCGGGGAAAGAGCAGGAGAATCGCCAGCGTCCCCACCCCAAGCGCCAGCTCCGCCGGATTCAGGCTGGCAAAACGATCTGCTAGCAGCCGCATACGGGGCAGAAATTCACTGGGAACGGCGCCGGTCCGCAGCCCCAGGAAATCTTTGATCTGCGTCGAAGCGATCAGAATGGCAATGCCGTTGGTGAACCCGATCACCACCATGCGTGGAATAAAGCGAACTGCGCCGCCCAGGCCAGTCAGCCCCATCAATAGCAATATGACGCCGGCCATCACCGTCACCATGGCTAGGCCGCTCATGCCGAACCGCGCCACAATGCCGGCCACAATCACCACAAAGGCCCCGGTCGGTCCGCCGATCTGCGTGCGCGACCCGCCCAGCGCCGAAATCAGGAAGCCGGCCACGACCGCCGTGTATAGACCTGCCTGCGGCGTCACTCCGGAAGCAATGCCGAAGGCCATAGCCAGCGGAAGAGCAACGAGCCCCACCGTTACCCCGGCGAGAAGATCGTGGAGAAACATCTGCCCCGTGTAGGCTCTGAGTGCCAGAAGCGATTTGGGCACGTTCAGATTGCTGATCGACATGGTTGGTGTCTTTATTTTATATGCAAAGCAGTTTGGCCGGAGAAGGCAAACCGAGCGCGCACGAAAGCCATGCCAATTTGGGATGATTTCGCACGCTGGAGGAATGCGGATTCTTAGGATGCAAGCCAGTTCGTTATTCGGCGAAGACCTCGGCGAGAGCTGCCAAAGTCGCCTTAAGAGTCGCAGGCGGAATGGCCCCGGCGCGCTTCACGAGGCGAGTTTTGTCGATTGCGCGAAGCTGGTCGAGCAGAATGAGTCCCTGCTTGCCGCCATGCCGCACGGCAATGCGAAATGGAGCGGGATGGCTTCCGGTGGTCATGGGAGCGACAATCGCCGTGCGCAGATAATCGTGCATCTCCGGCGGGGAGATCACCACGCAGGGTCGCGTCTTCCTGATCTCGCTGCCCACCGTTGGATCGAGAATTACCAGCCAAATCTCGCCTCGCTTTACCATTTCAGGCCCGCATCGCCTTCATTGGCAAACTCGGGAAGCATCAAAGCATCGTCGCCGGCAGCCGCCAGTTTCCTGCTGGCCTCAGCCCAGCCGGCGCGCGGCGCAGCCTTGGGACGGCGCAGGACCAGCGCATCGCCTTCCACGCGCATCTCGGCTTGATCTTCCAGGCCTATTTGCTTGAGCAGCGGCTTGGGAATAAGAACTCCCTGCGAGTTGCCCAGTCTTCGGATGGTTGTGAGCATTTCTCCTCCGCGTAATGACAATGTTATCACGTGGACGATCTCCTTGGACTCATCCCGGTTCTGCACATTGGGAAACTTCCTATTAGGTGTTAATCGAGCCGGAATAGCCCTTTCTCGGTGCAAGAACCGCAGTTCCCTCATCATTCAAATGTGATTGCCAACACCGACCGGACTGCCACAACACGCCGAGGATCAACCAGAACGTACTACCGGGTCGCGCGGACATGCTCCGCTTGAAGTGCGTTCGGTTGTGTCCATGTCAGGAGAAATGCCTATGCGATCGAGCGGCAAGAACTCCCTGCTAACCCGGCGGCAATTTGTATCTGCGGGAGCCTTGGGAAGCGCGGCAATTGCGATTGGCTGCCATGGCGGCAAGCGCGGGAACTGGGAGTTCCTCAGCGACGATCAGGTCGGGACGCTGGCCGCGATTTGCGATCAGATTGTCCCCGCAGATGAGTTTCCCAGCGCGTCGCAAGTAGGCGTTCTCAGCTATATCGATCGGCAACTTGTCCGCCACTACCGTCGTCATCGAGACACCTATAAACTCGGCCTCGAAGATGCCCAGGCCATGAGCCGGAAGCGCTTTGGCCAGGACATAGCTGCACTGTCGCCACCCCAGCAGCGTGAAATCGTGAGCGCCCTCGAGCATCAGAACCCACGTTTCTTTGAGTTTGTGCGCAGCCACACCCTGGAGGGCTACTACGGTTCGCCGCGGCACGGAGGCAACCGAGACGCGGTAAGTTGGCGGATGCTCGGATTGGCCGAACCCCCGGTGCGCGGTCGCGCGCAATACGACCTGAGCAAAGGTTCGCCGTCATGAACCGGGTGAATGCGATTGTCGTTGGGGCCGGCGGGGCTGGCGGCATCGTGGCCAAAGAACTTGCCGTTGCGGGCCTAAGTGTCGTCCTGTTCGAGCGCGGCCAGTGGCTGACGGCCAACGACTGCCGCAAAGACGACCTGCGCAATCAGCGCACCACTGTGTTGGGAAATGCGTTTGGGCCCGAGGACGAAGGCAATCCGCGCGTCTGGGTTGATGAAAACGGCTCGCCCCACATCGCGCTCCCTAGCGAGGGGGCCTACCAGAATAACGCCGCCTGTGTCGGAGGGGGAACGCTTAGCTACGGAGCGCAGGCATGGCGATACATGCCCCAGGACTTTCGCATGCGCACCACCTACGGAGCGCCGGCTGGAAGCTCACTCGAAGACTGGCCCATCTCCTACGACGATCTGGAGCCTTTCTACGAAAAGGCAGAATACGAGATCGGCATCTCCGGCGATTATGGAGGCACACCATTCCATGGTCCGCGCAGGCGTCCTCTGCCCATGCCGCCTTTGCCGCCCAATCGCGAATTCACCATCCTGGAGCCTGCGGCAAAGCGTCTCGGCTTGCATCCGTTTCACCTTCCCATGGCCCGCAACAGCGTTCCTTACAATGGCCGCGGCCCATGCATGCGCTGCCGCTGGTGCTGCGGATTTGCCTGCGAAGTGGACGCCAAAAACGGCGCGCAGAATACCGTAATCCCCGTCGCACTGAACACCGGCAACTGTGAACTGCGCACCGGCTGCATGGTGAAGGAGATTCTGACCGATGAGCGTGGGCGTGCACGCGGCGT
>JBEKFD010000066.1:0-34611 GCA_050013495.1 Occallatibacter sp.
CTTGCCCAGTTCCAGTTGTCCGCATTGCGCGAAGGAATTGCCGTGGATGGGTTGCGATCGTAGAGCGGAAACGCCGAGCTTGCAATTTCCAGCCGCAGCCGTTCGCCCGGCGCGAGGACAAACGACACGGGCTCCAGCGTAAACTCCCAGGCATGAATGCGATCGGCCGTGTAGCCTGCAATCGCAAACAACCATGTACTGCGGGCAACGCCAATGGATAGAAACTCCGCGCGGCCGGCCGGTGTTACGCGTACAATCTTGGCCGTGAAATCTGCGAATGCGGCCGATGTCGCCGCATACAACTGGATGCGCGGATGGCCGAAGATCTCCATCTCCTGTGCCACCGACTCCGATGTATAGACAAGCAGATTGTTTCCCATCTCAGGTACAGCCTGATCGAATAGACCGCTCAAAGCCTGAGGCCCGCCCGGCGCCGCGACCGGCACTTCCGGATCGTATACAAACACATCGCGAGGTTCTTCGTCGCTTGGAGGAACGAGAGCGAGCGCTCCATCGCCTTTGCGGGAATTTGCGTTCCCATTGCTCCGTAGATACAGAGGGAACGACGCGGAAGGCGGCCACTCCTGCGCGCTGCGCCAATCATTCGGGCCGAGCGAAAAATACCGAATGCGCGGCTCGCCGCTGAAGCTCGCAGAGTCCTTGAGCCAGTGATCGAACCAGCGCAGAAGAATTTCATCTGTGTCGAGATTTGCGGCATCGCCGAGATTTGCATCGCCGACACGATCGCCCCACGGAATATGTACCCACGGTCCCGCGATCAGATATTGATTCTCGCGGGCAAACTCGCTTCCCGCATGGTTGCGGAGCGCGAGATAACCGGCGATCGATCCCTCAAGGTAAGTGTCATACCAGCCCGCAATGTGCAACGCGGGAATGCGGATCTTATCGAGCCTTGTGCAGATGTCCATGCTCGACCAATATTCTCCTGGCTCAGAATGCGTAAACCAATCGCGCACATAGGCGGGCAGTGCAGGGTCTTCAATCGCCGGATGCTGCGCGTAGGGAACGATCGCTGCCTGACCGCGGATGTTGAGCCACACGGCTTCCAACTTATCGCTGGCTTCGCGCGAACCCAGGCGCCGCGCGTCTTCGCGCAGCATCTGCACGCCCCAGGTAAGGCTGGAACTCAGCCGCAGCGCGCCATGATGGTAGAACCAGCCATGATAGAGGTCCGCAGCAGTCATGTGAGGCGCGATGCACTGCAAACCCTGCGGTTGCTCAGCGGCTGCGAGCAATTGCGTCGCGCCCTGGTAGGAGAACCCGTACATGCCAATGCGGCCGTTGCAAGCGGGGTGCATGCGCAGCCACGCGATGGTTTCAGCGCCATCGCGGCCTTCGTGACGAAACGGATAGAATGCGCCATCCGAGCCACCGCGGCCGCGCACATCCTGGATGGCGACATGATAGCCGTGACGCGCAAACCACACCGGGTGAGCATACACAACGGTCGAAGCGATGTCGCGACCATAAGGCTGGCGCATCAGGAGTGTCGGCCAAGGCCCATTACCCGCAGGATAGTAATGATCGGACACGAGCGCGGTTCCATCCTTGAGCAGGCATTTCACACCGCGCTCCAGGCGCACACCGCTCCCGCAATCGACCAAGGCCATCTTCAAGCCCCATGCCTCGGTGAAAAGTTGTACATCGCCAGCAGAATCTCCGCGATGCGCTCGGCCGCATCATTTGACCATTGCTCGCCATGCTCCGCTGTTGCGGGCGAGGGGTCGCCCATCACGCCGCTGGGCGCTATGTCTCTGGTAAGCCAAGCGAAGTTTGCCGACGAACCCTCCGGCTTCAGCAACTCCGGCTCATCGACGCGCGCGATGTAGTTCGATGTGTACTCTTCCGGACGCACCAGCTCAGGCGTTGCATGCAACAGAAATGCGGTTTCGATTTCGCCAGCGTGAAAGCCATAGGTGCGCTCCTGCGTGCTGACCCCTTCAAACGCAGCGCCAGGCGAGCCGAAAAGCGAGAAGGTACGCAGGCCGAATTCGGCGCGCAGATCGCGCGCCAGCACGTCAATTAGCGATGCGTTGCCGCCATGCGTATTGTAGAGAACCACTTTCTTGAATCCGCTTGCCGCGATGCTTGCGCCCAGGTCGCGCACCACGGCAAGAAACGTTTGCGCACTCACGGAAAGCGTGCCGGGAAAGCCCAGATGCTCATTGCTCTTGCCGTAGCAGACTGGCGGCAGCGCATAGACGGGCAGCGCCGCAGGAAGTAGCGCCAGGGCCTTGCCGAGCAACAGATTGTTGATCAGTGTGTCAGTCGCGAGGGGGAGATGATGGCCGTGCTGCTCGATGGCCGCTGTCGGCAGCACCAGCAGCGTGGACTCGCGCGGCAATGCGTCCACCTGCTTCCAGGTGAGATAGGCAAAGTTCCGCGCATCAGGAATCCACGTCTTCATCGGCTTACCGTCTCCTTGCGAAAGCTGATCATCTTGCCAGGATTAAGCAGCCCGCGCGGATCGTACTTCTGCTTTGCCAGCAACTGAATGTTATCTTCGCGAAAGCGGCCACCATCCTCGAGGTAATTCACATGAGGGTTGGCCACAAAGACACCGATCGAGCGGCAATAGTCAATCATGTCATTGAGCCGCTCCTCGGTGGTGAAACGCACAACGGGAATTGCGCCGGGAATCACCACGCCATCGCCGTTCTTCATGAATTCGATGTGGAAGAGGATCTCGTCGCCGTAGCGTGCGCGCAACAAGCGGAACTGCTCTTCGCAATTGGCGGGCGAGAAGCCGCATTGCAGATAGGTATAGGCGGGGTCGGCCTTCATGGCCCACAGCGTTGTGTGATTCCATGTGTAGTCGCTCAGCAGCGGTTGCGTGCGAGGGCCGGTAAACGCTCCGGTGAAAGTGATTTCGCCGCCGGCCTCTTCGGCCGCTCTGCGCAGGGCTTCGGTCTGCACACTGGCAATCATGATGAGCGCGAGCGACTTTTCCGCGCGGACCACTTGCTTGACCGGAGTGAGGAAGGAAGGGATGGGCCACTCGAAAACGGTGGCGAGCCGCTTGGTCCAGGCAGCATCTGTCGCAATGGATTGTGTAAAGCGGAATGCATGCTCAAAGGTTTCGAATGCGGCGGTGAACTGCGTCCACTCGACTGCCGGAGCGAGCGCGAACCAGATGCGCGTGAGCACGCCGTTGGTGCCCCAGGCGTGCAGGATCTCATGCACCGCCGCGCCCTCATGCAGCACCACGCGCGGCTCTTCCTCCATGGTCACGACCTCAAAAGCGCGCACATTGTCAAAGTCGCGCAGGCCTCCATGCATGACCGAACCGATGCCGCCGGAGCCGCCGGATAGAAAGCCACCGACTGAAGCCTTAGCAAGCGTCGATGGATACATACGCAGTTCCCAGCCCTGCTTGCGCGCCTCTGTTTCCAGCACGGCAAGGCGCAGTCCGGGTTGGCAAACGGCTACTCCATCCGGCGTAATGGCTTCGAGCTTGTCCATCAGCGAGAGATCGAGAACAATACCACCTTGGAGCGGAACGCACTGGCCATAATTGCCTGTGCCCGCGCCGCGGACCGTGACGGGGACCTCATGCTTGCCGGCGTAGCGAAGAATTGCCAGCACTTCATCTAAGCTGACAGGCTGCACGGCGATGTCGCCGGTTTTGGCGGCCAGTCTGGGGCGCAGAATCGGCGAATACCAGTAGAAGTCGTGCGAGAGCCGATCGACCACTGCTGGAGAAGTCAGCACGCGCGCGGGATCGGCGACGACTTCAGACAATCCTGTGGCGAGTCCAATGTGCATTCAGGACCTCTCAAGTTATCGTTTGCGGGTTGACCAGAGGCGAAATGCCCGCAGCATGCGGGGATGAGTAAAAAGAGCATAGCATTCGTCGCGCAAAATGGGGCCCTCCACAATGCAGCGCATATCGCTGCGCGCCGCGACTTCCGTGGCGGGAATCCGAATCTGATTGCAGTGGCGATTTGCATCTTCAATATTGGCGCCGTAAACCACGCGGTCCAGGCCCGCCCACAGCGCCGCGCTCATGCACATGGGGCACGGCTCGCAGGTGGTGTAGAGCGTGTATCCGGCCAGCGAAACCCGCTTGAGCCGCTTGGCGGCCTTGCGAATGGCGCGGACTTCGGCATGCGAACTGGGATCGAATTCCTGTGCCACCGCATTCAGCGCGCGCAGCAGCAACTCTCCCGATTTTGTGTGCACGATGGAAGCGCCGAACGGGCGCGGGCGCGGCGTGCGCAAGGAGCGCGCTGTGAAAGCCGCGATCGCAGCCATCCGGGTCCGATCAACCTCGGGGCCGGGGATCGAGCTCTGACGCTTCGCAGCTTGACCGGGTTTGGTAGCCGAGACAACTCCCATACTCGAACTTAGCATGGCGTCCGGCTGCCACGCGCCTGAAAAATCGCCGCGGGCCCCTCCCGATTTCACCGCATACAATCTCCCTATGGACCCGGCCCATTGGATCGTCCGCGCCCTCCGCACCGCTCTGGCTGATGGAACTGTGCAGCCCTCGGCTCTCGCGGAGCAGGCTTTGGCGCGCTCCAGCCAAAACGCAGGACACAATACCTATCTGTGGCAAGACAGGGCATGGTCTTTGGCCGAAGCGGCGCGCGCCGAGGCCATGCCGCGCGGCGTGAGCGGACCCTTTGGCGATGGCCGTGGAGCGCTTTGGGGCCTGCCTGTCTCCGTGAAGGACTGCTTTGACCTGGCCGGTGCACCCACCAGTTGCGGCGTGCATTTCTATCGAGATTTGCACGGCGAATCTGCGCAGGATTCCTGGCTGGTTGAGCGGCTGCGCGCCGCGGGCGCTGTCATCATTGGCAAAACACATCTGCATCCGCTGGCCTACGGCATCACCGGCGAGAATCCGGAATTTGGCGACTGCCTGCAGCCCCGCGACGCGACCGCTCTCACCGGAGGCTCATCGTCAGGTGCGGCAGCCAGCGTGCAGGAGGGCTCGGCGGCGATCGCCATCGGGACGGACACGGGCGGCTCCATTCGCGCCCCTGCGGCGCTTTGTGGCCTGGCCGGCTATCGCGCCTCCATTGGACGCGGGGACTGGCGCGGCGGCGCGCACCTGGCGCAATCGTTCGACACCATGGGTTGCCTCTTCCATGACCTGGCAGACGCGCCCCTGGTGGCCTCCTTGTTCGCTCCCGAGCAGAGTTCCCAGGCCATGGACTTCACCCGATTTTCGATTGTGGACGACGGCTTTCTTCATGATTGCGAACCTGGCATCCTCTCAAGCCTGCGCGCCACCGCCCGCGCGTTGGAGGCTCTGGGTCTGCGCAGCGCTCGATTTGACGCAGGCTGGTGGGCAGACTCATTCGAGATTTTTGCGCCTATCCAGGCGTGGGAGGCTGCACGAATCCACGCCGGCCACTTCAACCGGTTTGAGCCCTCCATCCGCGAACGGCTGGAGTGGGGCGCATGCATCGGCGCGGAGGAACTGGCCGCATTGCGCCAACGGCACGAAGTCTTCCGCGAGCGGATGGACGACCTTCTGCTTACACACCAGCTTTTGCTGCTTCCCGCCGCGCCAGTGGCACGCCTCGCGGCAGGCGCGGATCACAGCAAAACCCGCGCCCGTCTCCTGCGCTATACGACGCCCTTCAGCCTCGCCGGCGTGCCGGTGGTGACCATCCCTTGTGCCGCGGGGGGCATGCAACTGGCTGCGGCGCGCGGAGCCGATGAAGCGCTTCTGCAACTGGCTTCCCAGCTTGCCGGTCGGACCGAGGCATAGGCAGCCTCCCGCGAAAAGGCCGCAGGTCCTGTTAGCCGTCGTGATAACTTTCATTTCAAGCAAGCCACTTTTCCCCGGCGAGGTCAGCGGTGAGATCGAGAAGAATTTTTGCCTTCGCGGTAACCCTCATTGCATATGTATGCACATTCGGAGTTTCCGGCTGCCACGGCAACCAGCAGTCAACGGCGACCGGCCTGGCACCCATTCGCCTGCAGCTCGACTGGTACCCGCAGCCGGAGCATGGCGGTTTCTTCGCTGCGCAGATGCTGGGCTACTACAAAGCCGAGGGCCTCGATGTGACGCTGCTGCCATTGCCCCAGTACGGTAGCGTCGCGCAGCTGGTCGCCTCGGGAAGGGCGGACTTCGGCCTGGGCTCCAGTGACCAGGTGCTGGAGTGGAATTCGAACGGACTCCCGCTGGTCGCCGTTTCGGCCACGATGCAGCACGACCCGCAGGCTGTCATGGTCCACAAAGACTCGCCCATCCAGGACTTCAAGGATCTTGAAGGCCACACCATCGCTGCACAGACCGGGGCAACTTGGCTTAAATACGTAACGCAACGGTACAACCTTCGCCAGGTGCGCGAAGTTCCCGCCACGCTCTCCATTGCCAGTTTTCTGGCCGATCCGGGCCACGTGCAGCAGATATTCATCACCAGCGAGCCCTTCTACGCCAAGCAAGCCGGCGTTGAAGTCCGGACTCTGCTGATCAGTTCTTCGGGCTACGACCCCTACCGTGTCAGCTTCACCACCCGCGACTTCGCCACCCAACATCCTGACCTGGTGGCCAGGTTTGTCCGCGCAAGCATTCGCGGCTGGCTGGCTTATCTGGCCGATCCAACGGCTACCGACGCGCTTTTGCTCAAGCTGAACCCCGCGCTCAACCCGGCACAGGAGGCCTATTCCGCGCAGGCCCTGCGCGACGGGGCATTCATTACCGGCAGCGACCCTGGCGCGCAAACCGGGCAAATGATCGCCGCGCGATGGCAGGCTCTCTACGAGCAGCTCAAGGCTCTCGGAATCCTGCACGGCCCGGTGGATCCTGCGACTGCCTATTCGCTGAGTTTTGTGCGGTAAGCGACGAAGAAGCCCGGGCGACGCGAAAATTGCGCTTTTCGGTTCAGCCTATCGCGCGAACGCCGGACGCCCATCGCGGATCATCGAAGTTTGAGCGACAATGGAAGAATGACCGACCTGGAACGCATTCTGTCCGTGTGGCGCGAACTCGAAGCCGTCGGGGCAGACTACGTGCTGGCTACCGTTGTCGAGGTTCAAGGGCCCAGCTATCGAAAGCCGGGCGCGCTCATGCTGCTCACAGCGGATGGCCGTCGCGTTGGCACGGTCAGCGGCGGCTGCCTTGAGGCCCAGGTAGCCAGCCGCGCGTGGTGGCTCACCGCCAACGGCCCAACCATCCAGCGCTACTCCACTGCGGACGACGACGGCGAGCGGCCCGATGGCTCCGGATGCGGTGGCGTGATCTTTCTGCTTCTCGAAAGGCGCACCACCGCCGGCCCGCTTCTGGCCGCGCTCGGAAAAGCTTTCGAACGCCGATGTGCGCTGGTTGTCGCGACCATTCTCGATGGCGCGCAGATCGGTCGCCGGGCCTTCGCCGGCCTGGAAATGGAGGCTTCGGAAACTACTCCAACTCAGGCCGCGCCGGCGCAAACTGCGTTTGATCCCCTTCAGGAGTTGGCCGAGCAGTCGCTTGCCAGCCGCGAATCGATCGAGCGCGAAATCGCAACGGGCGAAGCTACCGCAAGAGCCTGGGCCGATTACCGGCCGGCCCGGCCCGGCCTGGCAATCTTTGGCGCGGGCGACGATGCTCAGCCGCTGCTGCGCCTGGCAAAAGAGCTCGGCTGGTTTGTGTCTGTGGCTGACGGTCGCTTGCATCTAGTCAGCCGCGCACGCTTTTCCCAGGCCGATGCGTTGAACGTTCTGCCCATCAACGATCTGCCAGCCATTGCGCTCAACGGGTCGCCCACCGCGTTAGACGCCCTAAAACCGGAAGACGCGGCAATCGTAATGACCCACAGCTTCGAGCAGGACTCCAAAATCCTGGCCTGCCTGTTGGCGCTTCCGAACCCGCCCGCTTACATCGGCGTCCTCGGCCCGCAACGGCGTACGCGCGAGCTGCTGGGCGAAGCCGCACGCCTGCTTAACCTGCCCGCAAGCGCTACGGCCGCTCAAACAGAGCGCTGGCTTGCCGGGCTATACGCCCCAACCGGCCTCGACCTGGGCGCCGAATCGCCCGAAACCATTGCTCTTTCCATCCTTGCGGAAATCCAGAAATTCCGCGCATCTGCCACCGCGCTGCCGCTTCGCAAGGTGCGCGCAGCCCAAGTCACAATCGCCACATGATTCGCAGCATGCCCCTTGCTTCCGCGGGGGTTTGCACTAGAATATGAAATCTGCCACCGGCGAAGTCGGCCTCGTTCAACATCACTTGTTGAGCCCGCTGCCTTGGACCATAGCGCCGGAGTTGCAGCCAGGAACGTTTGCCCAGGAACTTTTGCAGGGAGTGCATGGATGGAATCGGCCTACACAGCGTTCGAGAAGGCGCTCGCCGAACAATTGCCTCCTCTTACTCCGCATGCCGCTGCCGTTGAAGCGGACCGATGTCTCTATTGCTACGATGCGCCCTGTACCCACGCCTGTCCCACGCACATCGATATTCCTCGATTCATAAAAAAGATCGCTTCGAATAACTTGCGCGGCTCCGCCGAAGCGATTTACGCCTCCAACCTGCTGGGCGCAACCTGCGCGCGCGTCTGCCCGGTGCAGGAGTTGTGCGAGGGCGCATGTGTGCTGGGCGCCGACCACAAGCCCATCGCCATAGGCCGCCTGCAGCGCTTCGCCATGGATTATGCCCGTGAGCACAAAAGCTATCCCCGCGTCAGCGCCGAGCCGACAGGCAAATCGATTGCCGTCATCGGCGCTGGGCCCGCAGGGCTTTCCTGCGCGGGTGAACTCGCCAGGCTGGGCCATGCGGCAACTATCTTCGAAAAACGTGAAATGCCCGGCGGCCTCTCCACCTACGGCATCATCGCGCTGCGCGAGCCGGTCGAGATCGCTCTTGAAGAAACGCGCATGATCGAATCTCTCGGCGTCACAATCAAAACCGGAATCGAATTTGGCAAGGATGTTTCTCTGGCACAACTTCAGCATGAATTTGATGCCGTGGTGCTCAGCGTGGGGCTTGGAAGCACGCCCGGTCTTGGAATCGAAGGCGAAGAAGCCATCGTCGATGGGCTTCAATACATTGAAGCCAGCAAGACCGATCCGGCGAGCATGGGCATAGGCCGAAATGTTCTTGTCATAGGCGCGGGCAACACCGCCGTCGATTGCGCCACGATTGCAAAGAGGCTCGGCGCAGACCGAGTCACAATGGTCTACCGTCGCACCGATCGCGAGATGACTTGCTACGACCACGAATACGATTTTGCGCGCAAGGAAGGCATCGAGTTTCGGTTTCTGAGCCAGCCGTCGCGCGTTCTGCTGGAGGATGGCATTGTTGTCGGCCTCGAATGCCTGCGCGTTGAGTTGGGCGCGCTGGACGCGTCAGGCCGCCCATCCCCGCAGCCCGTCGCGGGCTCTGAATTCGTGCTCGTCGCGGATCAGATCGTGAAGGCCGTCGGCCAGAAAAAGCCATCGCTGGCCGCGCTGCTAGGCCTCAGAGCGAACAAGGGTTTCATTGCGGTTGACGTGGGATTCCAGACCAGCATTGCGGGCGTCTACGCGATCGGCGATTGCATTCGATCGGCAGGCGCGGCTTCCACAGTAATGGCCGTGCAAGATGGAAAGCTAGCCGCGAAAGCAATCCATCAGCAGTTTGCGCCGCGCCAGACTATGGCCGAGGTGGGATAAACATGGCAGACCTTCGCATCAACTTCGCCGGCATCAAGTCGCCTAATCCTTTCTGGCTCGCCTCTGCCCCGCCCACTAACACTGGCGCGCAAATTCACAAGGCGTTTGAGGCCGGCTGGGGTGGCGCGGTGTGGAAGACCATCGGCGCTCCGGTGCTGAACGTTTCAAATCGCTATGGCGCGTGGCACTATGGACGCCAGCGCATGCTGGCCATCAATAATGTCGAGCTCATCTCCGACCGTCCCATCGAAATCAACTTGCGAGAGATTGCCGAAGTCAAGCGCGCGTGGCCCGATCGCGCGGTCATCGTCTCCGCCATGGTCGACTCGAAACCGGAAGCGTGGCGCGAGATTGTCGAGCGCATCGAAGACACTGGAGCAGACGGCATCGAGTTGAACTACGGCTGCCCGCATGGCATGAGCGAGCGCGGCATGGGCTCCGCCGTCGGCCAGGTGCCGGAATATTGTGAGCGCATCACGCGCTGGGTGATGGAAGCCGCGACCATTCCGGTGATCATGAAGCTTACGCCCAACATCACCAACATCGTGCTGCCGGCGCGCGCCGGAGTGGCCGCCGGCGCCAATGCGCTCTCGCTGATCAACACCATCAACTCCATCGTCGGTGTAGATCTGGAAACGCTGGAGTTGACGCCGAGCATCGGCGGCAAGGGCGGCCACGGAGGCTATGCCGGGCCCGCAGTGAAGCCCATCGCGCTCAACATGCTTGCCTCGCTCGGCACCGATGAGATCGTCGCCAAGTCCGGCATTCCCATCTCCGGCATGGGCGGCATTGCCAACTGGCAGGACGCTGCGCAGTTTCTGCTTCTCGGCGCGTCCAGCCTGCAGGTGTGCACCGCCGTCATGCATTATGGTTTCCGAATTATCGAGGATCTTTGTGATGGCCTGTCTAATTGGATGGACGAGAAAGGCTTCAAGACCATTGCAGACGTTAGCGGCCACAGCTTGCACCGCGTTTCGGAGTTCAAGAATTTCGACCTTTCCTATCGCGCGGTGGCTCGCATTGACGTGGAGAAGTGCATCAGGTGCAACCTGTGCTATGTGGCCTGCAACGACACCGCGCATCAATGCATTGACCTGGTCTCGCCGCAGGGCACATTGGTCGACCCGCATTCCTACGACGTGCGCTCGAATGGAAAGCACGAAGCAATCGAGACGCGCCCGCAGCCTAAGGTTCGCGAGGAAGATTGCGTGGGCTGCCGGCTCTGCTACAACGTGTGTCCGGTGGACGATTGCATCGCCATGATTGAGGTTCCCTCCGGCCGCGACTCGGTTACATGGAGTCAGCTTTCGCAACAGCAAGTTGAAGTGACTGAAGATTGGGAAACGATGAAAGCCTATCGCGAACGAGTAGGAATTCACATTCACTGACGTAAGCTCCGCAAAAAGAAGCGACAAGGCGGGGAGAAGAGTTCGAATGGGACTGCTAATCAAAGGCGGAGAGATCGTGACCGCGGAATCTCGCTCACGCGGCGACATCTTCATCGAGAATGAAACCATCAGCAGCATCGGGAATGATTTCTACGCGCCCCCGGGAACCGAGGTGGTCGATGCGACAGGAAAGCTCGTCTTTCCGGGCTTCATCGATCCGCACGTCCACATTCATCTTCCTTTCATGGCCACGTTTGCCAAAGACACGCACGCCACGGCAAGCAAAGCCGCACTCATCGGAGGGACAACGACCTTTATCGAAATGTGCTGTCCATCGCGCACCGAAGACGCATTGGAGGGATACCACACATGGAAGCTGAAGGCCGAGGGCTCGAGCGCCTGCGACTACGCCTTCCACATGGCCGTCACCCGCTACGATGCCAACACCGAAGCGCAGTTGCGCCAGATCGTTCGCGATGGAACTGCCTCCTTCAAGATATTTCTCGCGTACAAGAATTTCTTCGGCGTCACCGACGAGGAGATGTTTTCGACACTCAAGCTGGCCGCGGAGTTGGGCGTCATTACTACGGCGCATTGCGAGAATGCGGAGCTTGTTGGCCAGTTGCAGCAACTGCTGCTCGCCGAGGGCAAGACCGGCCCGGAGTGGCATGAGCCCAGCCGTCCCGAGGCCGTTGAAGCCGAAGGCACAGGCCGATTCGCGACTTTCCTTGAGCAGACCGGCGCAGCGGGTTACGTGGTTCATCTCTCATGTGCGCCCGCGCTGCGCGCAGCGGTCGAGGCCAAGCTGCGCGGCGTTCGCATTTATGTTGAATCGGTGCTGCCCCACTTTCTCCTCGACAAGAGTTATGCCGAGCGCCCCGGCGTCGAAGGCATGAAGCACGTCATGTCGCCGCCGCTGCGCCACAAACGCAACCAGCCGATTCTGTGGAGCGCATTGCAGGCCGGCCTGATCGACACAGTGGGCACCGATCATTGCCCCTTCGATACGAATCAGAAGCTTCTGGGCGAGGGTGCCTTCACGCAGATTCCCAACGGCATTCCCGGCATCGAGGATCGCGTAAATCTGATGTATACCTACGGTGTGAAACGCGGCGTGTTGGACATTCATCGCTTCGTCGATGCCCTGAGCACGCGGCCCGCCAAGCTATTTGGACTTTTTCCGCGCAAAGGAACGATTGCCGTTGGAGCGGACGCCGACCTGGTTGTCTATTGCCCTGAGTATCGTGGCGTGATCTCCGCGGCCACGCAGCACTCGAACAACAATTACAACGGATTTGAAGGATTCGCAATTGAAGGGCGGCCTTCTCATGTGATGGTGCGCGGCAAAGTACAAGTGCGCGATGGCGTCTTTGTTGGCGAGCCGGAGCGCGGACGCATGATCAGACGTGAACCGCATAATGGCGCGCAAGGGGCAAACGATGCCGGTTGACGCACAAGCCGCGATCGACATGCTCAAAGATCTGCGCGCTCTTACCGCAGATGAGAACGGCGCGCAGCGCCTGGCATGGAGCCCGGTGTGGCTCAAGGCGCGCGCGTGGTTTCAATCGAAGTTGCGCGAATTACCCGTGGAGCATCATCTCGACGCAGCAGGCAACAGTTGGACCACGCTTGCCGGCGTTTCAGAAAGAACGCTGATTCTCGGCAGCCATCTTGATTCCGTTCCCAACGGAGGCTGGCTCGACGGCTGTCTAGGTGTGATTGCCGCATACGCGGTGCTGCGCCGCGTTGCCGAACAGTACGACGGCAAGCCGCCCATCACCGTCCGCCTCGTCGATTGGGCAGACGAAGAAGGTGCGCGCTTCGGCCGAAGCCTCTTCGGTTCATCGGCATTTGCAGGAACGCAAAGCATCGAGCAGGATCGCGGCCGGACGGATGCGGGCGGCGTGCGCCTTGAAGACGCGCTCGCCACGTGCGGCGTGAAAATGGACGCTATCGGCGGCGCCGGCGTAGAGCGCAAAAATGCAGCTGCATATCTTGAGTTGCACATCGAGCAGGGCCCGGTGCTCGAAAAGATGGACCTGCCACTGGCCGCCGTGCTTGGCACCAAGGGCGTCGAGCGCCACTCCATCACCTTTCACGGCCAGGAAGCTCACTCCGGCTCGACGCCCATGACGGCACGGCGCGATGCACTAGCCGCAGCCGCGAAGCTTGCACTTGAAATACGCACCATCGCCATGCGGCATCCTGATGCGGTGTGCACCATGGGCAGCGTCAAGACTTTCCCGGGCATTGTGACCGCGGTCGTGGGCCGTTGCGAGGCCACGCTCGATCAGCGCGATCTCGACGCGGGCGTGCTTGCGGCGATGTATCGCGAGGCACAACAGAAGAGCATTCAATTTGCGGCAGAAGAGGGTTGTACCGTCGAATGGTCGCGCATCTGGAACATCGCGCCAAAGCCATTTCATCCGCAGTTGATCGAACTGTGCGAAGAAGCAATCCACGAGACGATTGGCCGCTCGCATCGTATGCCCTCGGGCCCTTTGCACGATGCCGCTGAAGTTTCGCGCGCCGGAATTCCGACTGTCATGCTTTTCGTGCAATCGCTTCAGGGAATCAGTCATAACAAGATTGAAGATACGCGCGAAGAACATCTGAAAGTGGCCATTCAAGCGTTCGACAAACTGGCGTCGAAGACCATCGCCTGGATTCAAGCGCAATGACAATGAAGCCGATCGTGAAAGCACCAAAGGCAGGCGACGCACGCATGGAAAGGGTGGATGAGCGATGAGCATTCTTGAGACATTGGCCCCGGCAACAGTCCCCCACTGGATCAATGGCCACGCGCAACCAGCAACATCAGGCCGGAAAGGCCCCGTGGCCAATCCTGCAACGGGTGAAGTGATTGCCGAGGTTGGCTTCGCGGGCATTGAAGATGTGGATTGCGCCGTTGCAGCGGCCAATGCCGCGGCAATTGATTGGCGCTCTACCCCGCTTTCGCGCCGCGCTGAAGTCATGTTTCAGTTGCGCGATCTTATCGTGCAGAATCGTAAACGCCTTGCCGAGATTATCACCACTGAAAACGGCAAGACCATGGCCGATGCCCTAGGTGAGGTGGCTCGAGGCCTGGAGAATGTCGAGTTTGCCTGCGGCATTCCCAACCTGCTCAAAGGCGGCTACACGGAGCAGGCCAGCCGGGGCGTCGACGTATATCAGATTCGTCAACCCGTTGGCGTTGTCGCCGGCATCACGCCCTTCAATTTCCCCGCAATGGTCCCGTTGTGGATGCTTTCGACCGCCATCGCCTGCGGCAATGCGTTCATTCTCAAGCCGTCGGAAAAAGTTCCCGGAGCGAGCGTCTTTCTCGCGCATTTAGCCAAAGAAGCGGGCGTTCCGGACGGAGTTCTGAACCTGGTCCATGGCGACAAGGTGGCCGTGGACAGGCTTCTCGAGCACCCGGACATCGAGGCGATCAGCTTTGTCGGTTCTACGCCTGTTGCCAAGCACATTTATGAAACCGCAACGCGCAATGGCAAGCGCGTACAGGCCCTGGGTGGCGCAAAAAACCACATGATGGTTTTGCCGGACGCCGACATCGCCATGGCTGCGGACGCCGCTGTCTCCGCAGGTTACGGCGCCGCCGGCGAACGCTGCATGGCCATCTCTGTTGTGCTGGCCGTTGGAAATGTTGCCGATCCGCTGATCGACGCTATCCGCGAACGTGTAGCGCGTATCAAGGTTGGCCCCGGCTCAGAGTCGGCGAGCGAAATGGGGCCGCTCATCACGCGCGAGCACCGCGACCGCGTTGCCGGCCACCTGGAAACCGCGGTCGCCGAAGGCGCAATGCTTTCGATCGACGGCCGTCTCGACGCGGCGATGCAATCCAGTGGATTCTTTCTCGGTCCTTCGTTGATCGATCATGCCAAGCCCGGCATGAGCTGTTACGACACTGAGATCTTCGGCCCCGTGCTCAGCGTGGTGCGTGTCGATACGTATGCTGAGGGCCTTCGCCTCATCAACGACAATCCCTACGGCAACGGCACTGCCATTTTCACGCAAAATGGCGGAGCCGCGCGCCAATTTCAATTCGATGTTGAGGTGGGCATGGTGGGCATCAACGTTCCCATCCCGGTCCCCGTCTCCTACTACAGCTTCGGCGGCTGGAAGTCTTCGCTCTTTGGCGACTTGCACATGTACGGGCAGGAAGGCGTGCAGTTTTACACGCGCTCCAAGGTTGTTACAAGCCGCTGGCCCGACCCAGGCGCGAGTAAAGTCGATCTGGGTTTCCCGCAAGTCCGCTGAGACAGGACGAAGCGGCCAACGGGTTTCGGTGCAGGCATGAAGCGGCGGTGATAGCATTTGGACATCGTTTGAGGAGCGGGCGCAATGGGCGAGATCGCAGAATTGAAGACACTCACTTCGGAAGAAATCACCACCATCACGCGGCAAACCAATTACGGCACCTGGCGCTTCCAGAAGACGTGGAAGCCGCTGCATATCGCCGACGCCGAGGGTTGCTGGTTTACCGATGGCGCAGGCAAGCGCTACCTCGATTTCAGTTCGCAGTTGATGTGCGTGAACCTCGGCCACAAGAATCCGCGCGTGGTGGAAGCGATCGCCGAGCAGGCCCGCGAACTGGCCTACGTGGCTCCAGGCTACGCGACGGATGCGCGCGCGCGGCTGAGCAACAAGCTGCTTGAGGTGCTGCCCGCGGGTCTGGACAAATTCTTCTTCGCCACCAGTGGCACCGAGGCCAATGAAGCGGCTTTCAAGATTGCGCGCATGTACACGGGAAAAACCAAGATCATCTCGCGCTATCGCTCGTACCATGGCTCGACAATGGCCTCCATCGCGGCGACTGGAGACCCGCGCCGCTGGGCTATGGAACCGGGCGGGAAGGGCGCCGGCTTTGTCTTCGCGCCGGAGACCAACTGTTACGACTGCCCCATCAAACATACTTATCCCGGCTGTAACATCGCTTGCGCCGACTACATCGAGCACATGATCCGCAACGAAAGCGATGTGGCTGCAATCATTCTCGAACCCGTCGTCGGCACAAATGGCGTGCTTGTTCCGCCGCCTGAATATTTTCCGCGCCTGCGCGAAATCTGCGACCGCTATGGCGTGCTCATGATCGCCGACGAAGTGATGGCCGGCTGGGGCCGCACTGGCAAATGGTTCGCTGTAAACCACTGGAACGTTACACCCGACATTCTTGTCACGGCCAAGGGAATCACGTCAGCCTATGTGCCTCTCGGTCTCTGCGCCACATCCAGAAAAATTGCGGACTACTTCGAGGATCACTACTTCTCGCACGGCCACACCTATGAAGCGCATCCCATCACGCTTGGCCCTGCCGTCGCCACCATTGAAGAGATGCAGCGCCTCAAACTGGTGGAGCGCGCCGCGGCGCTCGAACCGTATGTGCGCGAGAAGTTGGAGGCGCTCAAGGCTAAGCATCCGTCTGTAGGCGATGTCCGAGGACTCGGGCTCTTTTTCGCAGTCGAGATCGTAAAGAACCGCGCGACCAAGCAGCCATTCAACACCATGCTCGACAAGGTGGAAGGAAAGCCGTTGGTTGTGGATCAGATTGCAGCGAAGATGATGGCGCAGGGCATCTCCATCCAGGCTTGGGTCAGCCACTTCGTGATTGCGCCGCCGCTGATTGTGACGAAGGAAGAGCTCGATCTGGGCATAGCTGCGCTCGACGAACATTTGGCGATTGCGGACGCGCTAGTGGAAGCTTAGGTCGAATTGCCCAGCGTTGAAATCGCATATGGCAGGTCGCATGAGCTGTCACACGGCGGTGGTCGCGCAGACTGCCGGCGCCACCAGCTTCATCAGCGCTACATACAGAATCCCGGAAGTGAAGAACCCCACGAACCAGGCATAGTCATAGAGAAAATGCAGCGGCGGGTAGATCAAGCCCACCAGCGCAAGGGTCACGCCCAGCACCAGCGCCGCAACCGCGCGCGGATTGATTCCCTTCAAGTAGTGATACGCGCCCTCGCGATGATAGAGCGAGTTTACGTCCAGCTCGGTCTTGCGAATAAAGAAGTAGTCGCCGATCATGATTCCCGCTACCGGTCCAAGCAGGCCTGAGTAGCCGACCAGCCAGCCGAAGATATAGGCGTCCGGAGTTGCAAGAAGCTTCCACGGGCACATGGCAAGGCCGAGGAATCCAGTAATCAAGCCGCCGGTGCGGAAGCTGATGAGCCTTGGGTAAAGATTGGAAAAGTCGTTCGACGGCGAGACGACATTTGCGCCGATGTTCACGTTGAGCGTGGCGATGAGAATCGCGATCAGCGCGATGAAGGCCACTAGCGGCTGATGGAAAGCGCCGATCAACAGAATGGGATTCCAGATGGGATGGCCGAAGAGCACAGTTGAAGCCGAAGTTACAGAGATGCCGACAAAGGTGTAGAGAGTCATGGCCAGGGGCAATCCAAATGCCTGGCCCCAGGCTTGCGCAGTTTGCGATCTGGAGTAGCGCGTGAAGTCGGGAATATTCAACGCGAGCGTGGCCCAGTAACCCACCATCGCCGTGAGCGAAGGAAAGAAGACAGCGAGAAATGCGCCGGTCGTGTGGAATTGGCTTGGCGTCGACAGCATGGAACCAAAGCTGCCTGCCTTGATGCGCACCCAGATGAGCAGCGCCGCTGCCATTACAAACATGAAGGGCGCGCCAAACGCCTGCAGGTGGCGGATAGACTCGACGCCGCGCCAGACGACCACCATGTTGAGCAGCCAGAAGCCCAGGAAGCACGCCCACACCACGCCATCCTTCGCGGCCACCGACGGCCACATGACTGCCAGCATGGAGTGAATGGCGGTTCCACCAATCCAGGACTGAATGCCAAACCAACCACAGGCGACGATCGCCCGCAGAATCGCCGGCAGATTGGCGCCGCGCACGCCAAACGGCGCGCGAATAAAAACCGGAAACGGAATCCCGTACTTGGCTCCCGCGTGCGCATTCAGCAGCATAGGCACCAGCACAATCAGGTTGCCCAAAAGCACCGTGCCCACCGCCTGCTTCCAATCCATGCCCTTGGCGATCAGCGACGAGGCAAGCTGATAGGTGGTGATTTCCATCGACATGGAAAACCACAGAGCGATGTAATTGTATGTGCCCCATGTGCGCTGAGCTCGCGTCGTCGGCGCCAAATCGCGATTTGAGAGGGACGGGTCGATGCTGCTCACGGCACCTCGTTTGCTGGGGCAATCAAGCCGCATTTTCCATTCAGTCAGGCTGGTTCGTTTTGCGCCTAGCTTGGCTTCTTCTTCGCAGGAGGTTTTTCGGACTTGTCGGATTTCTTCGCAGCGCCTTCTGAAGAGCTGTCGTCGGACTTGCCGCCGTCGCCGCCGCTCGAGCTTGAACTCTTCAGCGCTGGTGGCAGAGCTACGTCGGTAGCCGGCTGAACACTCACCTTCAAAGTGGCGTAGGTCACGCCCGGCAGGGCGCTCTGCGCCACGATGGTTGGATCTGCATTTTTTGCAATAGACTTCGGAACGAGATATCCATTCAGCAATTGCAGGTCATTCATCTGCGCACCGATTGCCGATGTCGAACTGGCCGGAACGATCAGGTACTGGCCAGTGAGCAGCTTCAGCGCGTCCGCGTGCATGTTGCCCGAGTCCACTGCGCCGTAGGAGGCCACGACATCTTTGAGCGGGCTGTTGATGATGAAGCCTGCATTCTGCACCAGGATGTTGTAGAAGCTGGTGAAGGCTTTAATGGCTGGAACGCTGATGGCCGGCAGCGAGACCAGTGGAGCGGCAATGGCGGCGCCCTTGAGCCCGTATGAGATCACCTTGTGCAGCAGTGAATGTTTGTCTGGCAAGGTCAGATTCAATGCAAGCTTGCCTTCTGCGCCCGGCAGCAGAATTCGATTGTTCCCTGAAGTGCCTGTCGAGCCGTTTTCGTCCACGAAGTTGAGTTGATCCACGGTGGGTAGCTTGCTGGCCAATTTGCCGCCGAACACAGAAGCCAGCGAAGCCCAGGCAAGCGGCGCAATGTACTGCGCGAGCGGCGTGGTCTGCGTTGCATGAAGCTGCAACTGCGCCGAGGACGCGTCGCCGATCTTTTTGGAATCCGCGTCGCTGGGACGAAAGCCACTGATGCTCATGCTGACCACGGCCGCGCCATCCATCCTGGGCAGCTCGCTACGATCAATCTTCTCGGCGTATCGTAATCCGTTGTTGTCGTCATAATGAAAGAAGCGTGGAAGCTTGGCATCGTCGACATGCGCCGGAATCGGCTGTGCAGTCGGCTCACCGCCCGGGCCGCGGGCAGATGTTGCATGCGGCTTGGTTGGGTCAACATCGTCGAAGAACCCGCCCCAGAACTGCTGTTGCGCTCCCTGCGGCGCATCGGCCGCTTCTTCAACCGCGGCCATCAGTTCCTTGGGAGAGATGATTTCTCCGAGAATTCCGGAGAACGCCGCCGCTGCCATCACGTTTGAGAAAAAAATTCTACGATCCATTCTCATCTCCTTGCGAATTTCAACAGCTGTGACTGCGTTTCACTGCTGTGCGATTCTTCCGGTTTGCCGATGGCTTGCGCGAATTCCGCATGTTAAGCGCTAAGGACGGCTGGGGACAACCACTTGCTGTACCTGCCACGATGTTACAACCGATGAGGCGCCGCGGCTGCCTGCATCATTGAGATTGACCATGAGTTCATCCAGGCCAGACCCGCGGCTCTTGCTTTCGATGACCCCATCATATGTCAACAAACTAAGGTTATTGATTTTCTCTTTGGTTGCCAGGAGAAAAAGCGTGTCTGCCCCAAAGGGGGGCGTTACACTCTCCGACATGACGGTGTAAGTGGTAGGGAACGTTCCATCGGCGCTTAGTGGAGGCCCCTGCGCAACTCCGTTTGTCTCATCCGTGGGATAGACCTGGTAGGGATTCGCCGCGCAGTCGAATCCAAAAAGGTAAATATACTTGGGCGAAATTGTCCGCTTCGATATCTCTTCCGCAGTTGTCGCAAGACGAACATCGTATTGCTCGATACGGCCAGTCGGTAACACCTGACACCATGGAGGGAATCTGCTGCCACACTCGCAGCTTGCCCAGGCGAAGGATTCTCCGGGCGATCATTGGAGCAATGCTGTCTTCAGTTGCATTGGCGCTGCCGTCGTGAAGCCATGCAGACCGCACCGGGAACGACATATCGTTGCGGCATACGACTTCGGGATTCTTTCCCCCGCTCAAATCAGCCTCCGTGGGGTCATTCTCCTCACTGCGCACATAGTCTTCCTGCTTGTGCGCGGCCAGCACCCTGCGATCGAACAGCGCATATTCCGGCTGGCCATCCTGCCGCACGCGAACAGTCAGGAAGTAGCTCGCTTCGGCAAGATCGGCGGTAAACTTGAAGGCGTCTCGTTTGAATGGCTCGGTGCGGCGAATGCGGTCGACGACAGAATTCGGTGGCCCCCACATCAGGAACGCAACGCCGTTTGGAGCCTTGCCAGGCTTCACCGCTCGGCCGTCCTGTCCGTAGGCAAGCCATCCTTTCGAGTCTCGCACCACCAGATAGTTGATGGGCGCTGTAGTTGGGTCATCGACCCATGTAAACAATGGGAAGAGAGTTTTGGCATTCGCGATATCGGCTGCGCTGGGAACGGGGCCTGGCTGCGGAAGGTAGACAATCAGGCGAGCAGCTTGCGGATACACGATACTCGAAGCCTCGAATATCTCGCCCGCAGTTACAACTGCCGGAGGGTTCCTTACAGTCGCGGTTGAAGAGGTGGGGCCATCGATGCTGGTCACGGTCAAGATGGCCTTGTTCCCGTCCGCATCCACTTTGGTTGCGGTAAACTCGGTTCCAACGTCGAACCCGCCTGCGCTGCCAACATCCAGCGTTAGCTTACCCTGCGCGGCCTTTGTAACATGGACGTGTAACTCGTGCGCTGCTACCGGATCGCCAAAGAGGCTTTCGTGGACGCGGCCTTCCACGGAGGGCTGTTGAAAGTCGAGAGGGTCAGCATGCAACATGCTAGCAACCGCCGACACCACATCTTCAGCGCTCAATGCCTGCGTGTTCTGGCGCAACACACGCACCAAAGCACGTGTGAAGGCACCATGTATCTGGCCATCGTCGGGATAGCGGGCTTCCACAGCAGACTGCGTGGGACCAGCGGCAGCAAGGATAATGGCGTCGCCCTGTTGCGGAATTCGCTTCAAGTCCGATTCCAGAACAGCGCCCTGTTCCTTCGCCACATCGTCATCGTCATAGGGCAAAGTCCGCTGCACGCTTTCTGTCATTCCCCGAGCCATCGTCCCACTGTTGCAACTGTCGTAGATGGCCGTCAGCCGCGCCTGCTTGTCATAAACAATCTTGTTGAACAATACTGCGAGTTCCTTGTCGCGGATATCTTTCGTGCCCTTCCATGCATCCACCGGCACAATCGTCTGATCCCTCTGGTTCTTCGACGACTTAGTATCCAGCCGCTGCGATCCATGGCCCGAGTAATAGATCACCACGCGGTCACCCTTCTCGGTATCGGCAATCAATTTGTTGATTGCATCCAGAATTCCTTGCCGCGTGGCCTCGAGATCGGTCAACTCGCGGATGTCAGTAAAACCATATGTATCCTGCAGCAGAAGGTGCATGGCCGCGACGTCGGTCAACGGACCTTGAAGACTGTGCCAGGTGGCGCCTGGGCCGAATCGGCTATCTGGCGAATGAGTTGACGTGGAAACCGGCGGCGAAGTGCCGCTTGGCGGAGCGTAATGATTGATTCCGATGAGCAGCGCATGGCTGGTTGGGCGGCTTTGAGCAGCCAGCAAAATCGGCATGGCTGCGACAAGCAAAACCAAAGAAACTGTTCGCAACCCCCTGCTCAAGCCAAATCGACGATTCGTCTTCTGGAACATTGGGAAACCGCCTTGTTGGACGGGAGGAGACCACAATAGCATACACGCAGGCTGCTGGGAAACGAACTTCTCCGCAGCCCAACCTTTCACTGCTCACTCTTTGTTTCTTGCGTAAACCTCTATTGATAATTTCCCGTCAGAACAAATGGCGCCCAGTAATACGGGTGCGCGTAACCCGGCACCGATCGATTAGCTGCCTTTCCTGTCGTTGCGAAACCGCGATCCGTTTTAGTTGTATCACTCCCAGCCACTGAGCCATGCAGAAGGTCCAACTGCGCCTGACGCAGAGCCTCGGCCTTGCCGGCGGCGGGATTCTTCGCCCATCGCGCGTAGAAGTCGCTCATAAGTTGGCTGGTGCTGGCATCGTTCACATCCCACAGCGTTGCCAGCACAGCTTCAGCATCCTTCTGTTGAGCAATCATGCCGAGGCTATCCACCTCCAGGCCATTCTGAGCGATGTCGCCTTTCGCGGTACTGCACGCGGAAAGAGTCAAGAGCTTGGTCCCATGAAAGTTGATCGCAGAGTTTTTCATCTTCGATAACGTGAGCGGAAATCCCTCAGTCCCGCCGTTGCTTTCACCCCCCAGCATCAAGTAAGGTTCTTCCCCGCCTCCGGTCTGCTCCACAAAATGGCTGGCAATGTGTACCACCGTAAAGCGTCTGCCGACGCCAAGCTGCGTCTTCATCGCGTCTAGAGTGAACTCTTCGTTGGAAAGCAAGCGCCCTTCCAACGGGCCATGCGAATCTGCAACTGCCGGGTCGCGCACCACAGCCTCCAATTCGGGCATCACTCCAGGTAGCGCGGGCAGTCCGCCATAGCTTTTCGACAAGCCCATCGCCAGCATGTGCAGATTTGCAGCGCCTGCATTCGCAGTGTCGGACATGTGCCGGTAGCTCTCCGGGGTAAACAGAACATTATTGAAACGCTCGGCCAGATACCGTTTGCCATCGTACATCGCGGCCATCGGCAGGTAGCGCAATGGGCCATCCAGCGACCACAGCAGCGTGGGCACCTGCCGCTGCGGCGTGGAGGTCTTTTCAAGATCGGTCAACTGTTCTTGCAACGGAGCGACCACGATGCTATAGAGTTCCTGGAGGTGCTTGCGCGGATCGCTTGCGGGAGAGCGCAGATCCTCTCGAACCTCAAGAACCTTCACGCGCAGCTCATCCGGTTTCGCGCCGAGCTCAAACTTCTTTTGCGCTCTGGCCGTCACCACAATTGCGTAAGCGTGTTCCTCACCAAGCAGCAGCCTGATTCCCATGACTCCGGGCCCCAGCGCCAGCAGCGTGTCCTGCAGGCCGCTCACGCGCGACTCTTCACCGCTCAACACATCGTTCGCCTTGCCGCCATTGTTCCGCGCCAGTTCGGGATAGAGCGTCTTCTCAAAGAATGCTGCGATCTCCGCATTTCCCGCTTCAATTTGCGCATCGAGCGTCTTCATGCGCGCTTCCTCTGCCGGACTGCGTGTGTCCTTGCCAAGCAGCGCTGCATACTCCGCGCTCAGGCTCGTGAGTCCAGCAGCGGTTTTTTCCGGGGCGCTGAGTTCATCCTCCGCTTTCTGCTGCGCGGCACTCAGCTTCAGCTCCTGTTGCTTGGATTCCGCGTCTTCCGACGCGCCCCGCACAACTTCCTTCAATTCTTCTTCTTTCAGCAGATCGAGAATATGTTCGGCTTCGTCAAGCTGGTCCGTCTCTACCAGGAGCTCCGCAAGATTGCGGTAGGTCATCGACTTCGATTGCACAAATCCAGCCTGAAGGTCCTTGTTCAGGCCGGAAATGTTTCTGCGAATCTGCTGGTACGAGTTGACCGCGTCCTTGCCGAAGAAGATCGCCTCCTGGGGGCGATGCTGGCTGCGAAACTCCATCATGAGCGCAGTCTCGATTGCGCCCGTTAAATCCGGATCGCCCGCGGCCTTGGTCAGAGATAACGCAGCCAGCGCGTTGGGCAAAGCTTTATCCGGCTGACCTTGTTTGAAGAAGACCCAATTGATGCTGATCAGCGCCAGTGCCTCTCCGCGCGTCTCCTTCACTTCTCTCCAAACCAGGAGTGCCTCCTCATCGGTCTCCAGCGCCTTGCGCAACTCACCCATTGCGAACCAGGCTCGGCCCACATTGTTCAGGGTGGTGGCTTCGCCGCGGCGGTTTCCAACCGCGCGCCACAAGACCAGCGCTTGCGCGTAATAGTCGAGAGCCTTTTTCAACTGGCCCATATCGCCATAAACACGTCCCGTGTCGTTCAGGGCGAGGGCTTCGCCATTGCGGTTGCCCACCTCGCGCCAAAGGGGAAGGGCGCGCTCATAATATTCAAGCGCCTTGTCAGGCTGACCAAGCTCCTTGTATGTTCTGCCCATGTTATTCAGGGTGCTGGCTTCACCCATGCGATGCCCCTGCGTGCGCCAAAGCTCCAGCGCCTGCGTGAAAGCCTCCAGCGACTTCTGCTCCTCGCCCATGTCGGCGTATGTCCTGCCAATGTTGTTCAGGGTCAGCGCCTCGCCGCTGCGCTCTCCCACTTCCCGCCAAATGGGTAGTGCCTGGTGTAAATACTCCAGAGCCTTCGTGCCCTGGCTCATGTCGCAATAGACCTTCCCCATGTTGTCGAGGGTGTTGGCCTCACCGGCACGAGCGCCCGTCTCGCGAAAGATCCCCAGCGCCTGGTTCAGGAATTCAAGAGCCTTGTCTTCCTGCGCCAGGTTGGAGTAGGCCATTCCCATGTAGTCCAACGCCAGAGCTTCGCCTCTGCGGTTGCCCATCTCGCGCCACGCGGCAAGCGCCGGAATCAAGAGATCGAATGCTGTCTGTTCCTGTCCCAGGTCCACATACACGCGGGCCATATTCGTCTTGGTCAGAGCTTCGGCGCCGCGATTGCCCGCATCGTGTTCGATGGTCAATGCCTGGTTGTAGTCTTCCAGCGCTTTTTCCGGTCTTCCTGCCTGCCGGTACAGGGAGCCCAAAAAATTCAGTTCTACCGCGACCTCTTTCATTCGACTTCCGGCGCGCGCGTCGGCAAGGCTCGCCTCATGCCTCGCAATCTCTTCTTGCACAGTCGAACGGTGCTCCTGCCCCGCAGCAAGCACAGGCGCGCAACCGAGCAGGACCGTCACGAAGGCGATCCTGATTGCGCCGAGCTTGTATTGGATTTTGGCCATTCCTCCACCAAGCGCTAAGGCTTTGGCGCACCGGAGTCTGCCTTTACCTTGGCCAGCTTGATCACAATGGGGCCCGTTGCGTCATTCACTGGCATGGAAACAGTTCCGGCGCGTCCCTTGCTCGCCGCATCGATAATATAACTATCCGCTCCAACATCCACCTGGCATTCGCCTGTGTCGCTGGTGTAGCACGAAGCCGCCAGGGTACCATTCGTGTTCTTCACCATCACGTGAGCCCCTTGAACCGGCTTGCCTTTGAGTAAGACGCGAACCGTGTGCATGGCGCCCGTTCCGCGTACGCCCGCGGTTGCATCCGGATCGATCGGTTCGTCCGGCTTTTTCTTCGGTTTGGGCTTCGCGGGAGGCGTGGCTTGTTGCGGCGAAGTTGTCGATTGCGTGGAAGGCGCTGGATTCGACTGGGCCTGCAGGCAGAGCGGCAATGCCGCAAGCGCCATTACAAGAATCATTGTTCTCGCGGACACCGTTTTCATCCTTCACCTCCCGCCGCTTCCAGCTCCGGCTTGTGGGTTGCATTACGTTTCAAGTGGCGAAACTCATGCCACACCTTCAATATTTCTTCCGCGATGGAATGAACAACGATCATAAGCATGGGAAATAGAAAGTCGAGGAAGAGCCCGAGGTCCTGCAGCAACGTATAGGTAAACAGAATGCTGAAGACGATCCCGATCACGAGCGCAGCCCACTTCCAGGCGGTGTGGATCTCGAGAACACCAATCATCGCCAATGCCAACGCCAGAGCAATCTCAATCAACTCTGCGGTAGTGCTGGAAATGGGTGCGAATGTCCCGGTTCGGTCGAGCATTGCTTCAACGTAATTCGCATGCAGCATGACGCCAGGTTCCATGCCGCCCGGCGAAGCATGCACGTCAACATAGGGGCCGGCGCCGTACGCGTTCGAGTGCCAGTTGGCTCCTACGAATACAAGCTTGTCTGCAAGCTGGGTGCTCAGTGCCGACCTATCCATGGTCTTGAGTTGCTGCCCGCTGAAAATGAACTGACGCTTGTTCTTGGTGGCAAAGTCATCCGGCGTCAGATACTCCGAAAAGCGAAAACTCTCGCCCGTCTTCGCGGCTGCCTGGTCGCGCGCCGCAGGGTCCACGATTCCGGTCACGGCAAGTGACATGGAATCCAGGGTGCTTCCGTCGGCCATTTCCAGCGTGCCCGGAATCTGCCGCATATCGAACGGAAGCTGAATGTAACCGAGCGTAACGCAGGGCATTTCCTTCAGATATTTTGTGTAAACGGAGGGCATCTGCTCATACCCGTCATCGCCGAATTCGACAGACGAAGCCAGCACGACATGGCGGTTGGCGGCGCACATGCTTTTGATTGACTGGAACAACAGCTTGTCTTCGTCCTGATAGTCACGAAACTCGAAGCCGGGGTCCTTGGGTTGCGGCGAACGCAAATCCACGTCGAGCGCGACAGTGTTCACACCCGCGGCATTCAACTGGTCGATTACGTGGGCCAACTGGCCACGCTTCAGCGGCGTGCGCGACTGATAATCGTTGCCCCAGTAATCATCGTCGTTCAGCAGCACCAGAGCCGTACGCTTGGGATACATCTGCGAGCGGTCCCGCATCATCAGCTGGCGATGGTAGATGGAGTAACGAAATGTGGTCAGCCAAGTGCTTGTACCCAGCAGGTGACCCGCATACCCGGCGGCCGCCAGCAACAAGGCAAAGCGCACCCAGTGTCCCCATCCCTTGCGTGTGAATGGACGAACAATCTTCAACAGGTCCGCAGCCTTCGACATGATTCTCCGGAATCCGCAGCCGAGAATGCGGAATAAGCCTGAGGCTAAGCGATACCGCGTAGATTTTCAACCGGATTATTGAGGAGAACATGTGCGTTCCCTTCACAGAGTTGAAAATCAGCCGCCAGCTTACTCCTTCACCACGCTCAGCGTAATGCTGGAAGGATACTGCGCCGAATGATGAACCTGGTTGTGTGCAACCACGCCCTGCGACTCGCTCACGTTGTCGCCGCCCGTATTCAGGTTGCGGTCGTAGCGCGGAAAGTTACTGCTGCTCACCTCAATCCGCAACTGGTGTCCGGGTGCAAAGTAGTTACTCGTTTGCATGGGCTGGAAAGTAACTTTGTAAACCTTGTCCCTTTCCATCCACGCAGGGGGCTTGTCGTATCCTTCGCGGTAGCGCGCGCGTTGGATATTCTCGTCGATGTTATAGGCCGTGCCATCGGGCAGCACTTCGATTAGCTTGACAGTAAAGTCGGTGTCCTTTGCGTCGCTTGAAACATAGAGAGTTACATCAATCGGGCCGCTTACTTCAATGCCCTCCTTCAATGGGCTGGTGCTATACACCAGGACGTCGTCGCGGGCCTCCATACTGCGCTGGTCGATTGCGCCCGGCTTATAGTCTGCGCCCATGCAGCAGAAGCCTCCGCCACGCGTGGGGACTGGATTCATGGGGTCATAGACAAACTTGTCGGCGGCGTCCTTCTGATCCGGCGCGGCACCGAGAGAGCCGTCTCCATTGAGGGAATTGGCATGACCACTGCTTGCCAGGTAATAGGTGACAGGCTTTGCCGCAGCCGGAGGCCAGGTGTCGGACGACTGCCATTTATTCATGCCCATTGTGTAGTACTGCACCTTGGGCGTCTTGGTGAGAATTCCGTTGTCCTCTCCTTTGAGGAAATGATCGAACCAGCCATAGGTGAGAGCGCTATAGTCGAGTCTCGCGTCGCCCATGTCGCGCTCGCCCACCGTGGTGTGTTCCGTTGCGCCCATGTAACTGCAGTGCGGCATGGGCGCGATGATCGCGTACTGCTCGCTGGCAACCTCGAGACTCGCTGTTTTGCGGACGTAGTTATACGCGGCGATGTTAGGGCCGGTGCTGATGTCATACCAGGTCATCATCCACAGGCCAGGGATATCGATGCGCATGGAATCGTTCCACAGGCCGCCCTTCAACCACGCAGGATCGTTGGGTGTGCGCAGAATCATGCCCGGCTGGCCCGAGGGCGTTGGATCGGCAAAGATTCCGTGCTGGCTGCCTACGGCGGACAGGATGTCTTTCTCCGGCAGGTGCCAGAGGGCCTTGCCCCAGTCAACCGTGGGCGGGTGCGCGGATAAATCGTAGGACTTGGCGGCTGTGACCAGTGCTTCCCGCGACATGCCGGGGGGAAAGTTGGGCTTGCCGTCGTTGGTTGAAAGGCCGTAGTCGTAGAGCCAGGGAGCAAACAGCATTTGCACCGCGCCGCCGCGGAACCAGTTGCCCTGCTCATAATACGGGCCAACGCGCCCCACGCCTGCTCCGAAGCTTTCAGGGATGAACGTGGCCAGCGCTTTGTTACCACGCGAAGCCACGTTCAACTGCCACTCCGCGGTAGAGGAGCAGCCGATGAGGCCGACCTTGTCCGCGGACCAGGGCAACCCGCCCATCCAGTCGAGCGCATCGTCGGAGTCGGTGAGCGGCGTGCCCAGGATGTCGTAGTCGCCTTCGGAGAAATAGCGCCCGCGCTCGTTCATTTCTACAAAGGCATAGCCATGCTTGATCGCGTCCAGCACCATGGTCATATCGCGCGGCGCGCCCAGTTCCACATCCCAGTAGTTGAAGTTATAGGGCGTGCGGACAAAGACGATGGGATATTTCTTCGACTCGTCTTTGGGCCGGTAAATGTCCGCCTGCATGCGCTTGCCGTCGCGCATGGGCACCATCACTTTGCGCTCGATGATGGCGAGGGATTCGAGTTCCTTTTCAATGCTGTTGCGGCGTGCAATGGCGGCGGCATCCGGCGTCCTGCCTTGCGATTGGGCAAGTGGGGCAACGGCCGCTACGATTGTGCCGCATAACAATCCCAGACACACCAAAACCAAATTCCGCTGCATACCGGCCTCGCATTTCAAAGAGTATTTTGGAGAAGGAAATCCTGTTCAGAAAATATACCGCAGCATTGCGTTCGTCTGAATGGCTGCTGTGTTCCGGAACCCCGCTGTGATCGCAATCGATCAGCATCAGTAGGTCGCGAGCGACACGCGGAGCACCTCGGGTTCCGAGGAAAAGGGAAGTCCCCAATCCGTTTGATCGCCATTGAGAATGCGTAGTGGCTTGAATGCGCCGTTTTCATACGCTCCTTCTTCCACGCGCAGGAACTGCCGGTGCTGCCATTTGCCGTCGATGAGGGCTGAGGGCGTTTGCCCGGTTCCCGCGACGACCGGCGAGGACTTCTGTTGCTGCGCAGTGCCGGTGGGGCGGAAGTCGACGCGGCAAAAATATCCGGCCACCAGGAACTGGTTGTCTTTGATCTGAGCAACCAGTGCGCGCCCCATAGGTTCTGAATTCCCTTTTGCTGCACCGCCACGGCCACCACCATAGGAGACCATCGCGTCCCAGGTTCCAAAGTGGAGCGTCTGCGCGGGCTGGCCTTCCACTTCCGCAACGGCCTGAAGCTTTCCCTCAAAGTTCAAGCGGGCAACATCGCGCATCATGGGTCCAATCAACTTGTAGTTTTGCGCAGTGGGATCGAGGAAGGCATTTTCTCCGTCGTGTTCGACGGCTGGGTCGGGGCGGTTACGGCGCGTGTAATCGAGGCCGAATGGAGAATAGCCGATTGCCTGCAGGCCGAGCGCGGTGAAGAGAAAACGCGCGGCATGCGGTGTGCCGCCGGTCTCCGGGATGAACAAGGGGTTGTCGGGGCGATGGTATAACTCGATGACTTTCGTGTAACTCGGGGTGTCGAGCAGGTAAATATCGGGTGCGAGCACATCGATCGCGGGCGCCTCGGCTTTCCAGATATTGAGTACGTTGTCGGTGGGGCCGCCGCTTTCATAACTTCCGGGCGCGCCGGGCTTGAGCGGATCGCGCAACGCGGCGTTGACGTAGAGCGGCAATGGGTAAACGGATTTGCCTGCGGCGGCAATTTTGCCCACATATTTAGCGATGGCCCAGGCATGGAAATCGACGTCGGCCTCGTCGCCGAAAGCAGCATGCCAATTCGGCGTGGATGCGCCCGGCTCCTTGCTCATCGCCTTCAGAACTTCGCCAGGGACCGGTGATTCGAAGAGCTTGTTCGCGGCGGACGAGTAATCGCGCAGGGTTCCCCAGGTGCCGGTTTCGTTTTCGACCTGGACCATGATCACCGTGCGCTCGGCGTCCGCCTCCTTTAGATGCCGCATGAATGCGGTGAAGGCGCGAATGTCCGCGTCGAGAGAGGCCTGAGCGAATGGCGACGGCGAGTCGACGAGTTCCCCATTCTTATTGGTCACATGGGAGTAGCGCTCGGGATCGAGCTTCGTCCACTCAGGCATGTAGTGCTGGCTGCCGTTTTTCCAGGTGCCAAACCAGAGCAGCACCAGCCGAACGTGGTGTTCGCGCCCCTGAGTGAGGATGGTGTCTACAGCGGAGTAGTCGAATTGGCCCGGCTTGGGCTCGAACTGCTCCCAGTAGATGGGAGTTTCAAGCGTGTTGGCATGGAGGTACTCGATTGCCGGCCACACCTTCGGCAGCGTGGCTGGCCAGTCGCTCGAATTATTCGACTGCGCTCCCAGCATCAGGTACGGCGCGCCATCCACGAGCAGAGCATAGCGGCCGTCCTTTTCAACGATTCTAGGAACCGGATGCTCCTTCACCTGCGCCTGCACTGCGAAGCCGGCGCTCCATGCGCCAATCAAGGCTGCGACGATCATGGCTCTCATGTTTGTCATACCTCATTTCAAGTGTGTGTTTCATTCGTTTTGGCCCTGGAGGGCTTATTGCGACAAAATGCTGCCGGCTGCCGTTGCGAAGAGACCCTCAATTTGATCTCATCTCGCCACAGCTTGACCCCGCAGGCGGCAGACGGCTTCCACGAGAAAGACAAGCGGCTTCTTTAAGGAAGAAAGCGTATTCATTGCAGGGTTCCAAAGGTTGCTTGCCGGGCTGTCGAACCGGGCTTGGTTGAAACTGCCCGCCATTTCGCGATAAGTCTGCACAGCAATGATAGTCCCTCGGATCACCAGGGTTCGACTGGCACGGACTCAGGATAAAGTCACCGGCGTGGCAAGTTGGCGTACAATCAATCGCGTTCGAGAAGATGAGTGGGAATCACGTCTGAAAACGTCTCCAAACACGGGAGACGGCAGGAAGATGAAATTTCCTCTCGAACCGCTCAACCGGAGGGCTTTATGCGTATCCGCCGAATGCTCATGTTCGCATTGATTTCTTGTGTCGCCTGCTTGCAGGGCTCGATCCAGGCTCAGACAGACGCAGGCACACCGCATCTGGCCAAGCAGGGAAATGCCACGCAGCTCGTGGTGGATGGAAAGCCCTTCCTCATTCTGTCAGGAGAGCTCAGCAACAACGCGGCCACCGCGCTTGCGCCCATGGAGGCTATCTGGCCGCGGCTTGTTGAAGGCAACCTGAATACTGCGCTGATCGGCGTCTCCTGGGCGCAGTTTGAGCCGGAAGAAGGCAAGTTCAATTACACCCTGGTGGATGGAGTGATTGCGCAAGCCAGGGCAAATCATATGCACCTCGTCTTTTTGTGGTTTGGCTGCTGGAAAAACGGCACTTCGAGTTATCCGCCCTATTGGGTGAAGAAGGATTACCAGCGCTTTCCGCGCATTCAGATCGGAGAAGGCAAGACGGTCTCCATTTCCGGGCCGGTGGAAACCTTGAGCACCTTGAGCGACGCCACGCGCGACGCGGATGCTCGGGCCTTCGGCGCATTGATGGCCCATATCAAAGAAGTGGATGGCGCGCAGCATACCGTGCTGATGATGCAGGTAGAAAACGAAGTGGGCGTGCTGCGCGACACGCGCGACAGGTCCCCTGCAGCCAACCGCGCATTTGCCGGGCCGGTGCCTGCGGAACTGATGAACTATCTTGTATCCCACAAAGACACGCTGGCGCCCGAGTTGCGCGCGGCGTGGGCGGCCAATGGCAGCAGGAAGTCCGGAACATGGGAAGAAGTCTTTGGCCCCGGCAAGCCGGCGGCGCTGGAGATCCCCATTCAGACTACTGTCGCGCTGCTCGGACCGCTGGAGCACGAGAACAGTTGGCAGCAGCTTCACTGGGCCAGCGACGAGATATTCATGGCGTGGAATTATGCGCGCTTTCTGGAGAAGGTGGTGCAGGCGGGCAAGGCCGGCTACAACATTCCCATGTATGTGAACGCGTGGCTGCAGCAGCCGAATCATGCATGGCCGGGGACGTATCCCTGCGGCGGACCGCTGCCGCAGGTGCACGACATCTGGCGGGCAGGCGCCCCGGACATCGACATTCTTGCGCCGGACCTTTACCTCGAATACTTCGACAGCGTGGCCGAGCGCTTTACGCGCAACGGCAACCCGCTGTTCATTCCTGAAACCAGCACCAACCCCGCCAACGCCATTGTGGCCGTGGGCAAATACAACACCATCGGCTTTTCTCCGTTTGGCATTGACTACCGGCCCATTCCGCCGGAACTAGCCGCGACATACAGCCTGCTCAATCAGTTTTGGCCAATGATTTCTGCCCACCAGGGGACTGATTCCATCACCGCCGTGCGGTTGCGCGAGGGCGATCCGCAGCAACAGGTGAAGTTGGGCAACTACACGCTGACCCTGACCTACACCGGACGTAACACGCGCATCGCCCCTCAGCCCAAGGGACAGGTTGCCGGGTCGCCGCAACCGGGTACGGCGGCAGTCCCCGAGGCTCCGTTTGAAGCTGCCGCGATCCTTGTTGCCACCGGGCCGGACGAATATTACTTTGCCGGCGGGGGCATGCGCATCGACTTCACGCCCAACACGCCGGGGCCGCAGAACGTGGGCCTCGGCGACGTGCAGCAGGGCAACTTTGTCGACGGAAAATGGGTGGTGAACCGGCAGATCGCCGGCGACGATGACGCGCAAGGAGAGATTTTGACCTTGCGGCCGAATACGACGCTGCGGGTGACGCTTTACCGGTTCCCGTGAGACCTCGAAAACCTGCTTGGGGTTGGCGTATTTCCTGCCAAAGTCACTCGCCCGAAAGCCTCAGTCGCCGGTTTCCAGCAGGCGATCCAGTTCCTGGCGGACGACGGCGAGCAGCGGAGGCAGCCCGGTCTGTATGGTCTCCCAAACCAGCCGTGGGGCTACGTCTTCGTAGTCGTGGCGATAAACATTGCCGGCTCCGGCGATGTTCTTCCAGGGGATATCGGGGTGGCGAGATTTGACTTCTTCTGGAAGGCGGCGCGAGGCTTCGGAAAGGATCTCCAGGCAGCGCGTCACGGCGTAGATGGTTTTGAGGTCGCCGCGAAACGCTTCGAAGGTGCACCCGGCGAGGAATTGCGTCGCCAGTTCCATCTGGTCAAGCATGTCCGCCAGGGCATCGGCCGGATCAGAAGGCATAGATGGCGTCCCGAGCAGCATGGGCCGCGAGCCGGGCTTTGAGGGCTTCGCGGTTGACAACGTCGACGGAGCCGTCGAAGAGCGCCGCGACTTCCAGCTTGAGGCCGGCGTAATCGAAGACGGTGATTTGGGCGCAGGGAGCAAGTTCCAGGAGAATGTCGGTATCGCTGCCGGGACGCTGATCGCCGCGTGCGCGCGAGCCGAAGAGCGCCGCGTGCGCCACGCCACGTGCTCGTAACAGCGACTCGTTCTCTTTCAGTCGTGCCAGGATGGACTCACGGGTCATACCGCTGCCTCACGATGAGAAGGATACACCAAAGAAAGTCCCCACACACGAGCACGGTGCGCGGGCTTCGGGCCGAACTCGGCCTCAGGGTCTTCCGCCCTTCGCTGGGAAAAAGCGAAGGATGGGCCACCCGGCTTTAGCTGCGGTTTGTGAGAATGGCCATATGCCCGGATGCTGCGGATCGTGTCGAGCGAGAGGCTTGGAAAGCTCTCCTGCGTCTCCTCGGCCGTCGCGCCGAGTTCTTCGTCGGTGAGGATGGTGTCGGCAGGAATGCGCGTGCCCTTGACGACAAGCTTTCCGTCCACCTTCCCGGCAACGCTTTCAACCAGATCGCATTCCGACCAGTCCGTGGTCATGCCCCCCCTGCTGCCTGTTTCATGTTAGCCAGCGCCCTTCGGCCGGTCAACAGACAGCTGATCGAAACCGGATGCGGGTATTATTGAATCTAGGCTTCGCTGCTCGGGCCTATGTGGAGGCGGATCGCATGAGGGAGATCGTCTTTGAGGTCGCGCAAGAGGCCGACGGAGGGTTCACCGCCGAGGCCCTCGGCGAGAGCATCTTCACGCAGGCAGACAACTGGGAGGAACTCCGCGCCAACGTCCGCGAGGCGGTGCAGGCGTTCTACTTCGACTCTGCGCCTCCCGCTTCGATCCGCTTGCGCCTGGTTCGCGATGAAGTGCTGGCCGTGGCATGAAACTGCCGCGCGACCTGAGCGGTGAGGAACTGGATCAGATTATTTCGGAAGCGTCGATGCTCTTTATGATCTCAAGAACGCGCCCAGCCTGCTGTTTCTTTGCTAGGAAGTCGCTGTAGGCCTTGTGCGCGTTTTGGATCAACTGGTTGTACATTACGACGCGAATGTTCTTTGCGGCAAGTGTCTTCGCTGACTCCTCTGCCCCTTGAGGCTCGTTCCAATCTGTGAGCGGCTGGCCAACCACGCAGATGACTTCGATAGGATCATTCGAATTGATTTTCGCCAACAGTTTCTTAAGCGCACTGTGATACTTCGAC
>JBEKFD010000067.1:0-19818 GCA_050013495.1 Occallatibacter sp.
ACGGGCGCATTCTGTTCGAGACTGGGTTTCCGCTGGGCGCGGGGTCGACGCCGGAGTTGTACCTGGTTTACTCCGATGGCTCGGGTGTTGAGTCGTATCGCTGCGATCACGGGCGGGCGCGGTGGGGTGGGAAGCAACTCGGCAGCGGCGATGTTGTATTCACTCACGGGGATTCGCTGGCCAGGTTCACATCTCCGCTGGCGCACGAAGCTGCGATTCAAGCGCCGCATGCAGAGTATGCGGGAGCGATTGCGGAGGCGCCCTCAGGCGCGTGGCTGCTGAGCGCGCGGGCTGCCGGAGCGCGCTATGCGCTGAAAATGTGGGAGCCTGGCGACGGATTGAAGGCGGGCGCGCCGGGGCTGAAGACGGTGCTGGCGGTGAGCGGCGAGGACCTGGTGGAACCCGTGGTGGTTTCGCCCCGTGAACGGCCGAAGAGGCATCCGTCGGGCCTGCACGAGTGGAGCTACGCAAACATGGTGGCGCTGGATGCGCGCCAATCGCGCGAAGGTGATTTGAAAATTGCGCCGGCCGAAGTGCGGCTGGAGGCGCTGGACGTTGCAGGGCGCGCAGTGGTGATGGGTACTGCGCCGGTGGAGGCGGACGGATCGTTCTTTGTGCGGACCCCGGCTGACAGGCCGATTCGCTTCGCGCTTCTCGACGCAAAAGGCGCGGTGGTGCGTGAGGAACATGGATGGTTCTGGATTCGCCGCGGCGAGCAGCGCTACTGCGTGGGTTGTCATGTGGGACCAGAGCGGTCATCGGAAAATCGCGTGCCCGCTGTGCTGCTGCGCACCACGACTCCGGTGGATCTGACTGGCGCGCAGCCAGCGACTGCGACGCAATCTGGCACGCGGGGGGGCAACTGAAATGATGACTCGCGTTCTTCTGTTGTTAAGTGCGGTTTCCATTGTTGCGGTTCAAGGTATCGCACAAACTTCTGCCGCGCAAGCAGTGTCTGCCCCACCGCAGTTGGCGCCGGCGGCGATTCAATTTGAAGACGCGAGCGACAAGGCGGGCATCAACTTCACGCACAGCTTTGGGTCGCGGCAATTGGGATCGCTGCTGGAAGGGACAGGCGCGGGATGCGTGTGGTTCGACTACAACAACTCCGGGCTGCCCTCGCTTTACGTGGTGAATGGACGGCCGTTGGATGACTCGATGCATCCGTATCCGCTCAAGGAAAAGCCTGTGCCGCCGCCGCACAATCATCTTTATCGCAACGATGGCAACGGGCATTTTACCGATGTAACTGACAAGTCCGGACTGAATCCCGATATGTATTCGGTGGCCGTGACGGCGGCAGACTACGACAATGACGGCAATGAAGATTTGCTGGTGACCGGATACGGCAAGGTGGTTCTTTATCACAACGACGGCAACGGACACTTTACCGATGTGACGGAGAAGGCCGGCATCAAGGTGGACGGATGGGCGATCAGTTCCACGTGGCTGGACTACGACCGGGATGGCTGCGTGGATTTGTTTGTGGGCCGCTATGTGAAGTTCGATCCCAAGTATCGCGCCTTTTATGCTCCGACCAATTATCCAGGACCGCTGGATTATGAAGGCGAGACGAACAAGCTGTTCCATAACAACTGCGACGGCACGTTTACCGATGTTACCGAGAAGTCCGGCATCGGCGCGTATGTGGGACGCACCATGGGCGTGACCGCGGCGGACTTCGACAACGATGGCTGGGACGACATTTACGTGGCCAATGATCGCACGGAAAACTTCCTGTTTCATAACAAGCACGATGGAACTTTTGAAGAGATCGGGAGCGATACGGGAACGGCGTTCGGGCAGAATGGCGAATCGACTTCATCGATGGGTCCGGTGTTTGCGGATATCGAGGGTCGCGGCGTTCTGGATCTGTGGGTGACGGATGGGCACTACAACCGGCTTTTGCGTAATACGGGCAAATTGAGCTTTGAAGACATAGGCGCGGAGACGGGCGTGTCACAGGCGAATGCGCAGTACGTGAGCTGGGGCACGGGGATTTACGACTTCGACAACGATGGCCTGTTGGATATTTTGATCTTTCACGGAGGTCTGATTCATTTGATTCCGCAGGAGCATACTCTGTTTCGCGGAATCGGAAGCGGGAAGTTCGCCGATGTCTCGCGTGAAGCCGGGCCGGTGCTGAGCGAGCGCACCACGGCGCGCGGGGCATGCTTTGCGGATTACGAGAACAACGGGAAGGTAGACGCGTTTCAAGTGAACCTGGGCGGGCGCGGAACGCTGCTGCGCAACATCTCGACCAATACGGGGCACTGGGTTGAGGTGAAGCTGAAGGGGACCAAAAGCAACCGCGACGGCATCGGCGCCAAGGTCGAGGTGTTCACGGCCGGCAAACGATGGACCGCGGAACGCGTGGCAGGATCAGGGTATTTGTCGCAGGACGATGGGCGGTTGCATTTCGGGCTGGGCGCAGCATCGACGATCGACAAGCTGCTTGTGCACTGGCCAAGCGGGCGCGAGCAGACGCTGGAAAAGCTGGGTGTGGATCGCGTGCTGATTGTGGAGGAGCCTAAGTGAAGGTCCGTGATTCCAACGCGACGAGAACTGCGGAGTTCGTGGTTTCCCACCCTTTTCGCAGAGTGCGCGAAAAGGATGGGGCACGGAACCGTTGTTGCGGACGGGGAATTGGGACCCCGGTGGCGACTACTTTGTTGCTGGTGTGCAGTGCGTTGCTCGCGATTGCTGGGCTGAGCGGCGGAGCGGTTTATGCGGACGAGAAAACTCAATTCACCGAGAGCGTGAGTTATGCATCGCCGCTGGAGGTTCTCATTTCGCCGGACGAGACGCGGCTTTATGTGCTGTGCCAGGGAAGCGAAGAGATCCGGGTGCTCAATGCGGCCAGCTTCGCGGTGATCGGGAAGATTGCGGTGGGACGCGTGCCACGCGGGTTTTCTCTTTCCCCGGATGGGTCGCGGTTGTTTGTGACCAACTCGTGGGAGGACACGCTGTCTGTCATCGATACGAAGGCGCTGGCAGTGGTGGCGACGTGGCCGGTCGGAGCTGAGCCCTCCAGCGTGGTGGAAGACAAGGCCGGCAAACGGCTGTTTGTGGCCAATCGCATAAGCAACGATGTTGCCGTTCTCGATGCAGAGACGGGCGCGGAAGAGAAGCGGCTGCTGGCCGGGCGCGGGTCCAGCTACCTGGCTATATCGCCGGATGGAACGAAGATCTTTGCAACGCATGTCTATCCGAATCCATCAGCCTACCGGACGGCGCCTGAGTCGGAGATCACCGTGATCGATGCGGCGCGCGCGGTGGTTGTCGACCGCATTCCGCTGCATGCGATTGCGGGCGTTTTTCATGCGGCGCTTTCCGCGGATGGGCGGCTGAGCGTGGTGGCTGAGTATCATCCCAAGAATCTCGTAACGCTGGCGCACCTGGAGCACGGAGGAGCTTTCGAATATACGATCACGCTGTTTGGCGCGGACGTGGGAAAGCCGGTCGAAGTGCCCTTGGATGAATTGGAGCGTTACGCGTCGCAGCCGTTTGGAGTGGCCATTGCGCCGGACAAGTCGCGGATCTATGTTACGAGCGGCGCGTCGGAGATGGTGACGGTGATCGACGTGCCGCGGCTGCTTCACTTCATTCATTTGCACCCCGCGCCGTTTGTCCAGGATCTTTCCGCGAGCACAAATTATGTTGTCACGCGCATTGCGGTCGGCTTGAATCCGCGCGGGCTGGCTCTCACGCATGACGGGCGCAGGCTGTTTGTTGCCAACCGGCTCGACGACACGATCAGCGTGATCGACGCACGCACCAACACTGTGAAGGCGACGATCAAGCTGGACGGGCCGGCGAAGGTTTCCGCGTTGCGCCATGGGGAACAGACTTTCTACACGGCGCGCTATTCGTTCCAGGGGCAGATCGGCTGCTCCAACTGCCACATCGATTCGACGTTTGACGGCATTGAGTGGAACCTGGAGCCGGATGGGTTTGGACGCAACATTGTGGACAACAAATTGATTGAGGGCATCAAGGGTACGCAGCCGTACAAGTGGACGGGCACAAATCCGGATATTCCCACCGAGTGCGGAACGCGGACGGAGAAGTACTTCTGGCGTTCGGAGAACTACGACGACCTGACACTTACAGATCTAACCGTCTACGTTCGCAGCATTCAGCCACGGCCCAACCGCTATCGCCTGCCGGGAAATGAGTTGACGCCCGCTCAGGAACGGGGCAAGGCAATCTTCGAACGGAGCGTGGACAAATTCAAGAAGCCGATTCCAGAAAGCAACCGCTGCTCGAATTGCCACAGCGGACCCAAGGGAACCAACCAGAAACTGTTCGATGTGGGAACGCACAAGGCCACCGACAATGCGGGCCTGTTTAAATCCGCGCCGTTGACCAACATCGCGCTGACGGCGCCTTATCTGCACGACGGGTCGGCACGGTCGCTGGAAGAGATATGGACGGTCTACAACCCGGCTGACAAGCATGGGCGGACGAATGACTTGACCAAGGATGAACTCAACGATCTGATCGAGTACTTGAGGACGCGATGAGAAAACAATTCAAGTTGGCGATGTTGCTGTTTGTGGGGATGACGCTGTTGCGCGCAGTTGCGTTTGCCGCATCGGCGGCGTCTGCCGTACCGCATGTGCCCGAAATGCCGCGCTTTCGTTTTGAAAACTTCACCACGGCCAACGGCCTGCCCAACGATCACGTATATGCCGTCCTGGTGGATGGGGATCGCATCTGGGCGGGCACGGACAACGGCCTGGCGCTCTATGAGAATCGTGCCTGGAAGGTGTACACCACGACGAACGGGCTGGCGCATCGCGCAGTGCTTTCGCTGGCGCTAGACAAGCGCACCGGCGACGTTTGGGCAGGCACCATGGGTGGGTTGAGCCGGATCTCAGGTGGGCGCATCGACAGCTTCACGCAGTTGAATTCGGGGCTGAGCAACGATGTGGTGTACAGCGTTTCAATTGAAGGCGAGAACGTGTGGATCGCTACGGCTGCCGGCGCTTGCCGTTTGAACCTGCATACCAACCAGTGGTCGCTCTATAACGAGCGCAACACCCCGATGGTGGAGATCTGGTCCTATTCGGTCTCCGCTACGCCGACCAAGGTCTACTACGGCATCTGGGGCAGCGGCGTGCTTGAATACGATCAGAAGACGGGGCGCTGGGACAAGTACGACGATCCGGACGGCGAAACCGAAATGGTGCTGTTCAAGGATCAGGGGCTCATTCATGAGATTGTCACATCGGTCAGTTATGTGGACAATGTTCTATGGGCCGCCACGTACTTTGGCGACAGCCACTACGACGGGCGCTACTGGCACAACTTTCTGAAGAAAGACAGCGGGCTTCCCTCGAACTTTACCAACGTTGTAAAGGGCGTAGATAGCAAGCGCGCCTGGTTTGGCACGGACAAGGGGCTGGCTTACTACGACGGCGTGAACTGGGCTGTCTATTGCCCTTCGCTGAAAGACGGAATGCCGCAGATGACGGTGCGCGACGCCGAGGGCAAAGTAACGTCGATACAAGTAAGTACCGCGCCGGCACACAACTATGTACTTGGAATCGACTTCGACGGGGACGACATTTGGGTTGCGACCGCCAAGGGGCTGAGCCATGGAATTCGACAAAAACAATAAGGAGAAAGACAACGTGAATTCATTCGCAGATATTTTGGAAGCCATTGCGCACGCACCAATCGAAAAGCGCGCCATGACCAACTATGGCGTGCTCAACGAAGCCTATGCCTATGCCAAGCCGAGCTCGTTTTCGCGGGGTATGCGCATCGATATCGGCGGGGTATCCATCCTGCTGATCTCGGGAACCGCGTCGATCGACGAGAACGGCGTAAGCGTACACATCGGCGACTTTTCAGCGCAGCTTCGCCGCACCTTCGACAACATCACCGGACTGCTGGAGAGCGAAGGCGCAACCTGGCACGACATTGTGCGCACCAGTTGCTATCTGCGGGATATCGATCGCGACTACGACGTGTTCAACGCGGGGCGCACGGCATTTTTCAAGGAGCAGGGGCTCGATCCGCTGCCGGCGTCGACGGGAATTCAGGCGCATCTGTGCCGGCCGGAACTGCTGATCGAGATCGAAGCCATCGCCATGTTCCGCACGGACAAGGGAGCAGAAAGCAAGGGGTAGTCGCAATGTGTACGGGATGGTGGTTGGCGGCGGCAGGCGGTATTGGGTTTGGCGTGGCGGCAAGTCTTGCAGGGCAGAGCGCAGGGCAGGAACCGGGCAAGACAGTTGCGAGGGTGTGCGAATGTGGCGCGCATCCGCCTGGGCCTCCGCGGGATCGCGAGGTAGTTCCCTATGCGGGAGAGCCGGCCGACTTGAAGCCTTATTCCAAGTTTGCGGCGCCTTACGATACCAACTACACACATCCCAATATCTATGTCGGCGCGGCCCGGGATATTCCCGACCCGAAGGACGTGACCGAAGTGCGCATTGGTTTCTTCGGGCCGATCGAGAACAACTCGGAATCGGTTCTTGGAATGCGCATGCTGCACGGCGCGCAATTGGCGGTGGAAGAGGCCAATGCCGGCGGCGGCTATGGCGGCAAGCCTTTCAAGCTGATGCTGCACAACGACTACAACAACTGGCAGGCGAAGGCGGTTTACGGCGACGTAAGGCCCACCGACCCGGCAATCTGGGGCTCGGCCTCCGATGAGACCGTGAAGATGGCCTACGATGAGAAAGTCTGGGCGATTTTCGGCTCCATCAGCTCCGAGTCGACGCACATTGCGCTGCGCGTAGCACTGCGCGCGGAGCTTCCGGTGGTGAGCTCGGCCAACAGCGATCCCACAGTTCCAGAGACAACCATTCCGTGGTACTTCGGCACCATGCAGGATGACCGGCAACAGTATCTGACCCTGGCGCGCCACATGTATTCCGAGCTTGGATTGAAGCGGGTTGCGGTTCTCAGGGCGAGCAGCCGATACGGCAGATTCGGGCTTGGCAAATTCCTCGATGGCTCGAGGCGGCTGGGCCATCCGGTGGTGATGGAGCAGGTTTTTCAGCCTGGAGACATTGACTACACCAAGCAACTCAAGGTGATCCGCAGTTCGCGCCCGGACGGAATCCTCATGGTGGGAGACGAACTGGAGGCGGCGACGATTCTGAAGCAGATGCGCGCGGCGGGAATGCAGCAGCGCGTCTTTGGGGCGTATCGAACGCTGGGCGACACCTTGGTGAAAGAGGCTGGCGATGCGGCGGAGGGATTCGAGGCTGTGTATCCCTACGATCCCACGCGCAACAACTCGCGCTGGCTGGACTTCAACCGCCGCTTTGAGGATCGCTTCCACGAGAAGCCGGAACAATTCGCCTCCATGGCCTATGACACGATGAACATGCTGCTTGATTCGATTTGCAAGGCGGGTCTGAACCGCGCTCGGATTCACGATGCGCTGGCCGATATCGAGGAATACGACGGCGTCACGGGGCACATGGTCTTCGATCCCAACCAGAAGAATACGGCTCCCTTGTACCTGGGTACCGTGCGCAACGGCGCGATTACCTACCGCGTTGCGACCATGGACAAGCCACCTGCTGCGGTGGGACAGCCACCTGCGGTGGGGCAGACGCGGCTTGCGCCGCCACCTGCGGTGGGGCTGACACCGCTTGCGCGGCCACCTGCGGTGGGGCAGACGCCGCTTGCGCCGCCACCTGCGGTGGGGCAGACACCGCTTGCGCGGCCACCTGCGGTGGGGCAGACGCGGCTTGCGCCGCAGGAGAGTTCGGCGCCTCAAGCGCCCTATGCGCGGGTCGGTGAAGGTGGAGTGGACTTTGCGGGGCCGCACCAGGCCGATGTGCCGGCGGGGCCGATGAACCTGGTGCTCTTCGGGCCGAAAGCGACCGAGGTCGCCGCGTCGCCGGAAGTGCAGGCGGAGCTGGCGTTTGGCGCGGCAAGGGGCCGGCCGTGGAAGCTGCTGCCGGTGGAGAGCGATCAGAACTGGGGCGCCGCGTCCACTCAACTGGTTCATGCACTGATGGACGAGCATGCGCTGGCGATTGTGGCGCTGGACCGAAATGCAAGCCATCTCGCAGAGCAACTCGCGCTGAAGAGCTTCGTTCCCGTGGTGGCGTTGAGCAGCGACAAGTCGCTGACCTCCAACAACGTTCCCTGGATCTTCCGCCTGCAGCCGGACACGACGGCAGCCACGGCGTTGCGCATGCTTGCGGCGGCTGTTTGCCGAAGCGGACCGAACCCGGAGCGGCTGCGCGATGTACTGGCTTCCGGGGACGCGATCTCCGGAGAGGCGTTTCTATCGAACGGAGAGCCACAGATCCAATAACGCATTCAGGGTAGGACCAAGCCTTGCACGAGCGACCACGTTGCTTGCGCCGGGTTAGGCATACTGGATAGAGTTTGACCTATGAAGAATCCTAAAATATTGATATTTGGCCGCGTAGGCCAGGTGGGTTGGGAGTTGCGGCATAAATTGGCTTGTCTTGGCCAGGTATCCAGCGTTGATTTCCCGGAGATCGATTTCTCAAAACCGAATACCATACGCGAGGCAGTCCGCGCCGCGCAGCCAACCGTCATTGTGAATGCGGCGGCGTACACGGCGGTAGATAAAGCTGAGGCTACGCCGGAACCTGCCTGGGCTCTCAACGCAACAGGGCCGGCAGTGATTGCCGAGGAAGCCAAGCGCCTGGGCGCGCTGATGATTCACTACTCCACGGATTATGTTTATGACGGATCGAAGCAGGGGCCGTGGGTGGAGACGGACAAGCCGAACCCGCTCAATGTCTACGGGGAAACGAAGCTGGCCGGCGATGAGGCGATCGCGGCGGCGGGCGGTGACTACCTGATTTTGCGCACCAGCTGGGTCTACGGGGCGCGTGGCAGCAACTTTCTGCTGACCATGCTGCGGCTCGCGAAAGAACGACCGGAATTGCGTGTTGTGGACGACCAGACCGGCAGCCCCACCACCAGTGAGTGCATTGCGCAGGCCACGGCGGACATCCTGGCGCAAGTGCTTGCGCCGCGCGGGGATGGGATGGCTGGACGCAGCGGCGTTTACCACTTGACGAATTCCGGCGCGACCACGTGGTTTGGATTCGCCGAGGCGTTCTTGAGCAAACAGCCGGCAAGTCCCAAGCTGACTCCGATTCCGGCGAGCGAGTACCCGGTTCCGGCGAAGCGCCCAGTGAATTCAGTGCTTTCATGCGAAAAGCTGGCGGAGACGTTTGGCGTGCAGATGCCTTCGTGGGAGCACGCTTTGGAGCTGGTGCTGGAGACCTTGGGATAGCCGGCCGAGTCCACCGGACCCGCGTTGACAGGCGCACGATTGCTGCCTAAGATGGACCGTGTTCCCGGCGATTGAGCGGTTTTCCGCAGTTTTTTGCGCGGAGAGAACACGGATGACGGATGCGGTTCATTGCAGGTCCCTTTGCTGGATGCTGGCGGGCGTAATCGTCCCGTTGCTGGGAATTGCCGGGTGCAGAAGCATCAGCATCGCATCGGGTACGACGCAATCTGTTACCCCAGTTACTCCGGGAACTCCGACTCCTCCGCCAGCGGTAGCGGCCACCACTTATGTTGACTGTTCCGCCTCAACCAACGGAACGGGAACTCAGGCCAGCCCGTGGAACACGCTCGCCACCGTCAGCGCCGCAACGTTTAGCCCCGGTGACCAGATTCTTTTCAAACGTGGCATGACTTGCCGCGGGATCCTGGAACCTCTAGGGTCCGGAACGACGACGTCTCCGATCGTGATTGACGCTTATGGAACCGGACCGCAGCCGATCATTGACGGCGGCACGAACACCGCGGCGGTGGAGTTGATCAACCAGCAGGGATGGGAGATCAACAATCTGGAAATTGCCGGCGGAGATTATTACGGCGTGAATATCGCGGGCACCGCTCCGAACACCGCCTATACTCACTACCGGCTGACCAATCTCAACATCCATGGCGCGCATCACGTCGCCGCTGACAGTGGCTCGGGTGAGGTTTTTATTACGATTGGCAATGCTGGGGAAACCTTCAACGACATTGTGATCGATGGAGTCACAGTCCACGATAGCCAGGTGTTCAACGGCATCTTCATCGATGCAGGGGTATTCCCGACTGGAACCTCGCCTGAGATGCTGGGGAACAATATCACCGTACAAAACTCCACGGCGTACAACCTCTCGGGAATAGGCATCACCATCTTTGTCGTCACCAACGGCCTCATGCAGAACAATGTTGTTCACAACACCGGACAATGCCCTCTCACTCCCGGATGCGGCTCCAACACCCCCGGCGGACTGATGGATTTGTATTGCCGCACCTGCATCATCCAAAACAACGAGGCATACGACATTCAGGACTACAGTCCCTGGGATGGCGGCGACTTCGACATCGACGTCTGGAACACCAACAACATCGTCCAGTACAACTACGGCCACGATGCCGCCGGCTACTGCGTCTCCGTGTTCAGCACAGAAAATGCCGTCGGCACCAATCACATCATCCGATATAACGTCTGCTCGAATAACGACCAGTTGGCTAACATCGCCGATCCCGGCGAAATTTTCATGAACACCAACGGCGCAGCCATCACCGGCACCCTCGACGGCGTGGAGGTTTACAACAACACCTTTTACTTCGATCCCGCCACGCCCGGCCCCGCCTTCTCGACCGTCAACGCCGATTTCACCGGCACCAATCCCAACATCTTCAAGAACAACATCATTTACTCCACCGTGCCTTATCTGGTCCTGACCACATCCGACTTCGCTCTCGACAACAACATCTACTTCACCACCGGCGCCGCGCCCGATTGGAACCTCAACGGCACCGATTACACGACGCTAGCCTCGTACCAGGCGGCGACGGGCCAGGATGCGCAGAGCCTCTTCACCGACCCGGTGATGAACACGCCGACTTATCACGCGGTTGGCCGCTTGAGCACGGCTTTTACGCCGCTGGCAGGCTCCCCGGCGATCGGCGCAGGCGCAAATGTGTGCGCGGGCATCAGCGGATGTTCGATGGGCACGCAGGATTTCTTCGGGAATCCATTGCCTGCCAACGGAGCCGCCTACGATATTGGGGCGTATCAGTCGCCATGATCGTGACGCAGAATCCAGTTGGCCCGGCACGCAAGGCTCGGGGATCGAAATCGAGGCGCTCCCTGTGGTGGCCGGTATTGCTTTGCTTTGCAGTGTCGGCAACGATGGGATCGCAATCTACGCAGCCTCGCGGCGCTGTACCGGATTTCAGCCTGACCCAGGTCCGTGGCGGGGAATTCCACTTGCGCGCCGCCGCAGGGAAACCGGTTTTGATCGCATTTCTACAAACGGTCCCCGACACTGCCGATACTCCATCGCGCAATGAAGCCGTATTCCTGCTGAGTATGGCGCACCAGTACACCCCGCGCGGACTGGCCGTGGTCGCGATTGACGAATCGGCACTGGTTAGGGGCCGGCCCCCGCAGCGCGGCGAACTGATCAACGCCAGTTACGATTGGCAACTCAGTTTTCCATTGCTGGACGACTCCGGGAACCATGTTGCACGAAGGTTCGGCGTCGTAAAACTTCCCACCCTGGTGTTGATTGCTCCGGATGGAAGAGTTGCCCAGCGCTGGGAAGGGCTGACTCGCCCGGCGATTCTGGCGCAGGGAATCGAAAGGATGACGGGCGGCCGGCTGGGAGAATTGCCGGACCTCCGCTGAAAACCCAAAGAGGGCAACCCGATCGCCGGGCTGCCCTCCTGGTTCATGCAATGCGTTTCTTTGACTTGATCAAGAGTTAAGGGAGGTAGTAGCGGAGCGACGTCCAGAACATGTTGTCGATGCCCTTGGCGCCGATGGCGGGGGTTCCTGCGCCGGACCAGCCTTCGCGCACCGCGTATCCGTACTGGAAGCCCTGGCGGAAGCGGCCGCGATCGCCCTTGTAGATGTCATACCACCAACCGCCGGTGACTTCCTGCACGTCGCGGGTTTGCGCGCCGCAGGAGCCGCCGGGATAGTAGCCGGTGGAGCTGCCGCTGTAGCCGGGATTGGCGACTGTATTGCACGAAGAGTTGCTCAGCAGGCGCGAGCCGTATCCGACTGCGGTGGTTCCGACAGCGGGCGTGCTCCAGTGGCCGCCCCAGGCGCCGCCGGCCGCGATGTCAGCCGCGGTAGGCGAGCTGGTGCAGGCGAAGGCTCCGGCCGTGGAGGGGCAGAAATCCGCCGACGGGGAACCCAGGGTGGAGGCGGCTGCGCCGGTGCCGAAGTCTTCGCGTCCTGCATAATCTCCGCCGTAGTTAAGGTAGAGCGCCAGGCGAGGCGAGGGATTGGCTTCGACGGTGATGAGCCCGCTAACGTTGTGAATGGGCTCAAGCTCGCCACTGGCGTTCGCCGTCACATCCGACAGGGTTGTATCGCCGTAGCGGCCGACGCCGGGGCCGAAGAGGCCCTTCACGCCGACGGTCAGTTTGTTTGGAATGAGCGGCACGCGCAAACTGCCGCCGCCCCCGCCGAGAGCGATGCTGTTCGCATAAGATCCGGCAACGGTGGAGGATGCGACAACTGCCGCGCCCGTGGCAATGTCCTTCTGGCCGCCGTACTTGGTGCTGTTGGTGGTTACGCCGGGATACACGGTTTCATGGGCGGAGCGGCCGATGCCAATGAGTTCAAAGTGGCCCCAGCTGGGATCGAAAGCGATCTTGCCGATGAAGTCCGGCATCTGGTTGAAGGAGAGATTGGCAATGTTGGTGTTGGCGACGATGGTGTTGTAAACAGGAATATACGAATCGACCACGTTTCCGGCAGAATCCGTCTGTTTCTGGTTGGAGTAGTTCTGAATGTAGGTCGTCGGAGCAACGGTGCTGACGGCAGCGTTGTAGTTGCCGCCATTATTACCGGCGCTGCCGAGCACTGCGTAGGGCGTGTTGCCGGCAATTGAGGCGCTGTAGAGAACCTGCGGATTCTCAACCGCAAGGCCGAAAGCGACGTTCTTGAAGGTCTTCACGACGCGGAATCCGTATTGGCGAGTCCAGACGAAGCCCGTGACGTAGTTCGGGTCTATGGTCTGCGGCGTCAGGATGTCGCTGGACTCGTTGGAGATGCCCTTTTTGTCTTCCGTAGCCATGGACCACATCTGGCCGCCGGCGAACTTCAGGTGCGAGTTGGTCTCAGCCGAGCCCCAGATGACGCGCTGGCGAAGCACATAGCTGTTGGACTGGTTGTTATTGGAGGTGATGCCGGTGCCCAGCCAGTCAGCCTCGTAGTAGCCGCGCAGGGTGCCCCAGTTGGTCTTTCCCTCGACATTGAGGGTAACTCGTGACTGGCGTGCGCTTCCGTAGAACTCGCTGAGCGAGTAGGCGTCCGCACCCTCGTAGGGCAGAGCGCTGAAGGCCGTGGGAATGTCGCCGCCGGTTGCCTTGCTGCGATAAATTGTTTCGCCCGCCGTGTAGCCTCCCGGCGTAATCGAGACTCCCTTGTAGTGCAGAACCGCAGGGCTGTCGATTTCCTTCTTGATCTTGGCCGTTTCATCTGAGACGGTAGCGGCCAGCGAGGCCTGGTTGCCTTTAAGATCGGTGACCGTCGATTGCAGCGTATTCACTGCGCTGGTGTTGTCAGTGACAGCCTGGTTAGAGGCTGTGGCTGCGGCATTGGCCCGGTCGGCCGCGGCTTGGGCATCGGCCGCCGCCTGGCGCGCCTGCTGCAACTGGACAGTCTTGTTTGCCAGGTCGGACTTCAGGGCGTCGATCTGATCCTGCATGTCCTTCTTCAGAGCCTGGATCTCGTCGCAGGCTTCGCAGGTCTGTTTTTTGGGAGCGGCTTGAGTTTTCTTCTTGGCCGGCGCGTTTGGATCGCGATCGCTTGGACCGCTTGCGTAGGCGGATGACGCAACTAGAGCAACTGCCGCAAGTGCCGCGACAGCAGTTTTGAGCTTGAAGTTCATTGGGCCTCTCATTTTCCTCTCGAATCAGGTTGAATCGTGGCAACGCGCGCTTCCATCGCTCGCGCTGTTTTCTCCCGCGCTGCAGAGAACTTGAACATGAAGCCGGAACGAAACTCTGCAGCGGCGCGGGCTGAACACGGAATGCCCCGGAAAGTCCTGGCACAAGCGAAGTTTTCCTGTGGCTGTTTCCGTTATCAACACTCGCAGAGTCAGGTTAATATTTGACTAATTCACATATTTTTAACATTGAGATAATCGATTGAATATGGAGTTACGATATTCACATTCCTGTAACATTCACGCGGCTGTAACATTGGCGGCTGGATTGAATGGACTTATACCGGCAGGTAAAAAGAAAGAAAGGAAGTTAGGCGGGAAGCTGGATGGAGTTAGTCGAAGTTATCGTCGCGTTGGTTCTATGTTGAGATAGGTTTCGATCTAAGGCCATGCCGGGGATTGCGCCCAGGCATGGCTGTCATCACTCTTAGTAGATCCAGCGTGCGGTGAGGATCAGTTCGTGGTTGTAGGTGTGGAGATGGCTGGCGGCAATCTGCATGCCGCCGCCGAAGGTGAGGCCGGGGCGGGATTTCTTGTCGCCTGGGTGCAAGGCTAATTTGCCGATGAGGATGCCGGGCGTGATGAATTCCTGCGTCTTGCCGTCGTTGGGACCGCCCTTGTAGAAAGTTGCGTTGCTCTCGAGTTCAGGCCAGAAGATCTTGTGGAGCTTCCATTGCGCAGCCGTGTTCCATATGACCGGCCGGCCGGAAGCGTTGGTAGCTGGGTTGCCCGTAGGCAAAGTGGCGCCGATGGTGGATTGCACATCGAAGTTGCCGAATCCCTTGCCGACGCCCAGGTTGGGCTGCACGCTGGCGTTTGTGGATCCGTTCTTGGCCTGGCCGGTGGGCACGGTGGTCAGCGCCCAGACACTGAGTACGTACGAGCCGTGCTGGGAGTTGCCGCTGGCAAGGCGGTATTTGGCGAGGAAGGAAAAGTCGCCCCAGCCGTCGACGGCGGTGGTGTTGTGCTTGATGTAGGGCGGCAGATCGATGTCGAATTCGAGGTTGCCGGGGGTGATGAAGCTGACGCACTTGCTGTTATCGATGTTCCAGGTGTAGGTGCCCTTCGGGGCGATCTGGCGAATAACGTCGGTGCGGGCTACCTGGAACAGGCCGGTGAACGTGGTGGCCAGCGGAGGGGGCCATGCGGGTTGTTTGGATTGGATGGCGTTGGTTTGCGCCGACCATCGGGCATAGAAATTGCCCGATGGCTGGGCGGATGTAGGGTTTGGGACAGGTGCGTTTTGGGCGCACACACTGACCGAGGCGAGCAATAAGAAAGAACCAAGAAGCCTTTTCATATCGATTTAACAAGCATGAAGGGCGGGGATAAGACTGGCAACCGTCGAAGGGGGGAGGGTTTTCTCCACCCTGCGGATGAGGCACCTGCGGTGCGGCAGACGCCGATTGCGCGGCAATGATCATTGTTCGGTCATACCCGAGATGTGGAACGGCTGGGTCCCATGTCTTCCGCCGGGGCGGACGAGACATGGGGCCCAGCCAATTTCATTGATGAGCGCTGAGCAGGTTGGCGAGGATGCGATAGGCGCCGGGGACCAGTTCGGGAAGCTGGCGATGCAGCGCGTAGGCCACGTAGATGAAGGTGCCTTTGCCCGGATGGGCGACGACCAGGCCGCCGCGCTGCGGGTCCTGGCCCGGATCGGCGGTTTCGGTGAGCGCTTTGTAAGCCGGATCCCAGGATTCGAGGAACGAATGACCGCGTTCCTCCACCCAGCCGTCGAAGTCGGCGGAGGTGATGGCGTTTGGCGTGGTAAGCACGGGGTTGGCGGGCTCCAGCAATTTCACGGGCGCGGATTCGTCGACAACACGTTCCGCGCTGCGGCCCATGGAGAGCGGCAGCGGAGCGGGGAAGTTGCCGCTCTGGTAGAGGACGATGAGGGTTCCACCACGGCGGACGAAGTCGTTAAGCCGCGGCTGGGCGGCGGCAAGCTCGGGAAGCGCGGAATAGGCACGGATTCCCACAACCAGGACGTTCCACGCGGAAAGGTCGGACGAAGCGATCTCTCCTTTGGTAAGCAGGTGTGGCATCGTGCCCAGGGCTTCAATGGCATCGGGAACCTCGTCGCCGGTGCCCATGATGTAGCCGATATGGAGGCCGGGGGCGAGCTTCACGTCCACCTTGCGGGTGAGCATCTGGGCGGGACGGTACAGGTTATAGGGGCGCAGGCCGGGATAGCCGACGGACTGCCAGCCGGTCTGGTAGGTGTGCCCAGCCAAATGGGCGACGGCCTGGATGGCGTAAGGGCTGGTCTGGGCCGCGGAGGGAAACACCGAGAAAAGAATGGGCTCTGTGTCTCCGGCAGCGGACAGGTGAAAGGGTGCGGAGGCGGGTTGGGCGGTCCAGCCGGCGGGAAGGTTTAGCTCGACGGCGCCTTCTGCCGCGACCTGTGCGTGGACGGTGACGCGGACGGGAAGCGCCGAGCCGTCGAGCGGCAGAATGCGGGCTTCGGGCTCCATGCGAACACCGATGGCGGGGGTCACGGCGAGGGGCTCGTAAACGCCGCCGGGACCGAGAACGCGCTGCATGGTCTGGACCGCTTCTCCGACACGGATGGGCACATCGTCGAAGGTAAATTCGACCCAAGCAGTCAGCGGCCAGGGTGCGAAGGAGCGTTCGCGGTACTGGGGGTGGATCAGGTCGTAGTAGGCCTGCTCGATGCTGGGGCGGGTGAAGTAGGGCTGGGTAGGCTGGGCATCGTCGGGCACGTGAAGCCGGAAGATCGCGTCGGACGTGGTGGGGGTGGAACTGATGCTGACGGGGTCGCCGTGCTGCCAGTCGCCGCCACTCTCCGTTTCCAGCCAGGTCTTCGCCATGTGAACTTCAGAGGCAGCCCGCGCGGTGTGGATGCGGACGTAGAAATCTTCGCCGGGGGAGACGCTGCGCGGAGTCTCGTCGGCCCCGCCGCCGCGGAAACCGCCGGTGTCCTGGGCGTTGGTCGATTTGGTAGTGAAGGCAGCGAGATCGAGGCCGAGCAGGTTCTTGAGCGCGATTTGGAATTGCTCGATCTTGGCGTCGAGTTCGAACAACAGGCTGGCCTTTGATTGCGGGTCGAGGCTGCCGGCGGCCACTTTTGTGCGCAGATCGAGAGCTTCGCGGTAGATGGGCGTCAGCTTGTGCGCGGCTGCTGTTCCCTCCAGACCCCGACGCTCTGCCCGGAACAGCTTGAGGCCGGAAGCGAGCTGGTCGAGACCTGGGGTGAGCCATGCCGGCGGGTTCGGGCCGGCCAGGCGGATCAGGGTGCCGGGAGTGGTATCGATGGCTACGCGGCTATTGTGAAACAGGTCGCTGTCGGCGGCATGCGCTCCCGTTTGCGCGGCAGCCTGCGGTGCGACTGCCCACAAGTGATAGCTGGTGCTGGCCGGTCCGCTGAGCGCCGGGACTGCGCCCCCGTTCTGCGATTTCTGCTCACCCCAGCCATGGCGCGCGATCTGCGCATAGCTGCGGCCAAGGGCGGGGTCGCGCATGCCTACCTGGATGGTCACGTCGCTCGATGGGACGCCGGTGGTGATCTCGCCGGAAACGTAATTCTTGAACTTGGCAGGCGCCCATTTTCCGGTGGCATAGTCGAACATGCCCTTTTCGGTGACGGGAGCGAACGGGACCATGGAATATACGGCGAGCGGCTGCCAGATTGTGAGGCCCAGGCCGCCGTCGTTGACGGGCTTCAGCTGGTCGGGGAAGACGCTGGGGTCGGCGGCGGCTTTGAACACTTCCTGGGCGATTTCGCCGGAGACCTGGTGATGGCCGTGACCGTCGGTGATGCCGCCGACGAAGGTGGAGACGATGACCTGCGGCCGTTCGCGGCGGACGGCGAGCACTGCATCATAGAGCACGCGATCGTGTCCCCAGCGGGCGAATGCTTCTTCCTGGGTCTTCGAGAAGCCGAAGTCGATCTCCGTGCCCCAGAGCTGTTTGGCACCGTAGTACTCGTCGGCCTTCAACAGCTCATTGGTGCGGATGAGGCCCAGCGCATCGTAGGTCTCGGCGGACATGGCGTTCTGGCCGCCTTCGCCGCGGGTGAGCGTTAGCAGCGTGCAGCGCGCGCCCAGGCCGCGGGAGAGATAGGTGAGCAGGGCGCCGTCTTCGTCGTCGGGGTGGGCCACGATCATCATCACGCTGGCGGTGGTGGAGAGCCGTCGAAGAGACTGCTCGAGAGCCGCTGCGCCGCGGTCTTCGGCGATGGGAAGCGCGATAGTGCTTGGGTCGGTTAAGGGGAGCTGCGGGGGTGCGGCCGGCTCGGGCTGCTGGGCGCAGATGCAGAGAGTGCCGGCATGAAGAAGGCCTGCGAGGGCCAAGCCCGCTGCTGCCCGGAGATGTTTGTCGGAGAAGAACATACTTCAGGTCAGTGTACAATCCGTGGAGCGATTGAGCCCCATGACAGACCTCCAACCCCTCCCCAGCGGCACGCTCGAACGGCGCATCGGCCTGCGCCCGGCAGTCTTGTTCAACATGCTGGAGATGATCGGGGTGGGGCCGTTCATCACGCTGCCGTTGGTGATTGCGGCGGCCGGATTCCGGCTCTCGATGTGGGCTTGGGTGCTGGGCGCGGTCATTGCCGTGGCAGACGGGCTGGTGTGGGCGGAGCTGGGCGCGGCGTTTCCGCGGGCTGGCGGCTCGTATGCCTTCCTGCGCGAGATCTACGGCCCGGAGCGCGCCGGCAGCTGGTTGAGCTTCCTCTACGTGTGGCAGTTGAGTTTTTCTGCGCCGTTATCCATTGCTTCCGGCTGCATTGGGCTGGCGAGTTTTCTCGGCGTCTTCTGGCCGGGCATTGATGCCGCGCCGGTCGCGGCTCTGCCCGCGCTGCACTACGCCAACCTGGCCGCGGCTGCCGTTTGCCTGATGGTTACGTGGATGCTCTATCGCCGGCTGAGCATTGTGACCGGAATGGCCTGGGTGCTGTTTGTGGGGGTAATGGCGGCGATTGCGGGCGTGATTGTGTCGGGGTTCGCTCACGCGTCAGCGTTGGGGGGCTGGCACATGCCCGTGGCGCCTGCGCTTTCGGCTGTGGGTGGGCTTAGAGCCGCGATCAACGGCCTGGCGCAAGGGACTTTGCTGGCGACTTATTGCTATTGGGGCTACTACAACATCACGTTCCTGGGCAGCGAGGTGAAGCAGCCGGAGAAGACCATTCCACGCGCCATTCTGCTGTCGGTGATGTTTGTTGCGGCGTTCTATTTGCTGATGGACCTGGCTGTGTTGCCGTCTTTCAACGGGGCCGCGGCGTTGGGCAGCAATGCGGCGCAGCCTGTCGCGAGCGCGATTGTGCGCGTGCAACTTGTGGCCGATATTGCCCGCGCAGCCTTTGGCGGCTGGGCCGGATACACGCTTGCCGCGCTGGTGGTGTGGACGGCGTTTTCGAGCGTGTTCTCGCTTTTGTTGGGCTACTCGCGCGTGCCCTACGCGGCGGCGCGGGATGGGAACTACTTCCGCTTTCTCGCGGCTGTGCATCCCCGCCATGGGATTCCACATCGGTCGCTGGTGGCGCTGGGGGTGGTGGCTGCCACATTCTGCTTCCTCTCGCTGGCGCAGGTGATTACGCTGCTGGTGATTACTCGGATTCTGCTGCAGTTTTTCTTGCAGCATGTGGGCGTGATGCTGCTCAGGGAGCAGCGGCCGGGACTTCACAGGCCGTTCAGGATGCCGCTCTATCCGCTGCCGCCGCTAGTGGCGATGGCGGGATTTGTGTTCATGCTGGTGAATCGAAGCCATGCGCTGGAGGGATTGGCGGTGGCGGCGGGCATTGGGGTGAGTGGGACGGCGATTTACATGTTCCGCGCGCGGCGAGATGGGCATTGGCCGTTTGTTGCGGGCGAGCAAGTCAGCGGGTCAGCGAGTTAGCAAGCTAGCAAGCAGGCTGATG
>JBEKFD010000068.1:0-20075 GCA_050013495.1 Occallatibacter sp.
CTGATTCCGGAGGCTCGACTGCCGGCGTTGACGGAGAAGCAGCAGGCGATTCTAGCGGAGCTTGCGGCTTGCGGAGGGGAATTGCCGCTGGCCGAGCTGCGCGCGCGCGATCTGCCTTCATCCACACTGCAAACGCTGGTGCGGCGCGGGCTGGTGCGCATCGACGAGAGGCCCGCGGCGTTTCGGCTGGGAGGCTTGCACCCGGCTGCCGCGCCGTTTTTGCTGAACGAGCCGCAGACGGAGGCGCTGGCTTCGATTGCCACGGCGCTGGGGGGATTTCATCCGTTTTTGTTACATGGAGTGACTGGTTCGGGGAAGACGGCTGTGTACCTGGCGGCCATGCAGCGCGCGCTTGATCGCGGCTTCTCATCCATACTGCTGGTGCCGGAGATCGGGTTGACGCCGCAGACTGCCGGGTTGCTGGACCAGGCATTCGGGCAGCGGGTGGCGCTGTTGCACTCGGCGCTGACGCCGGAAGAGCGCAGCGAGCAGTGGCGGCGCATTCGCTCGGGCGATGCGCCGATCGTGGTGGGGACTCGGTCGGCAATTTTTGCGCCTGCGCCGAATCTTGGGCTGATTCTGGTGGACGAAGAGCACGACCAGAGCTACAAGCAGGAGGAGACGCCGCGCTACAACGCGCGCGATGTGGCGGTGATGAGGGCCAAGCTGGCAGGGGCCGTGGTGGTGCTTGGGTCGGCGACACCATCGTTGGAGACCTGGCAGAATTCGGTGCAGGGCAAGTACGCGCGCATCGAGATTCGCGAGCGGGTGATGAACCGGCCGCTGCCTGAAGTCGAACTGATCGACATGCGCGAGGAGTTTCAGGAGACGGCCAAGGACGAACTGTTTTCCCGCGCGCTTGTAGCGCAGACGCGCGAGGCCCTGGAGCGCGGCGAGCAGGCGCTGATTCTGCTTAATCGGCGCGGCTATTCGTTTGCCGTGATCTGCCGCGCGTGCGGAGAAAAGCTGGAATGCCAGAACTGCGCTATTTCGCTCACTCATCACAAGCCTCCGGCTGAAGATGCTGGTTTGGCGCGCGAGGGCCAGCGCCTGGAGTGCCACTACTGCGGCTTTCGGCGCACGGTTCCGGCGCGCTGCCCGAAGTGCGACAGCGAGCATCTCTACTATCTTGGAGCAGGATCGCAGCAGGGGGAAGAGCGGCTGGGCGAGATCTTTCCCGGGGCGCGTATCGGGCGCATGGATCGCGATACGGTGCGCGGACGGCACGACCTGGAACGGCTGCTGGCGCGGCTTCATTCCGGCGAGATCAATCTTCTGGTGGGCACGCAGATGATCGCCAAGGGACACGACATTCATGGCATTACGCTGGTGGGCGTGGTGGGGTGCGATCACTCGCTATCGATGCCGGATTTTCGCGCGGCTGAGCGCGTGTTTCAACTTATGACGCAGGTTTCAGGTCGCGCGGGACGCGGGGATCTGCCGGGGCGAGTTGTGGTGCAGACTTATTATCCGGACCACTACGCGATTCTGGCAGCGAGCAAGCATGACTACCAGAGCTTTGTCGACCGCGAATTGAAATACAGGCGCTGGCTGCATTACCCGCCCTTCGGCGTGCTGGCGAATGTGCTGGTGCAGTCGCAAAAGCTGGAAGAGGCTGTGGCGTGGTCGGGCGAGATTGGCAAGTGGTTTCAAAGAGCCGCGCCGGAGGGAGTGCGCGTGCTGGGGCCATGCACGGCGCCGATTGCGCGGATCAAAGGCACGTATAGATTTCATCTGATTCTGAAAGCTGCTTCGCGCAAGGCGCTGAATGCCGCGCTGAGGGCCATGCTGGCGCATGCCGACGCAGCGGCCGTGCCGCGGCGCAACTTGGTGGTGGATGTGGATGCGCTGAGGTTGATGTAATCACGCGATGATTCGCTCAACGGTCAGCACAGTAATGTCGTCTTCCTGGCCGAAGGCTTGCGCGGCTGAGGCGAGAGCGCTCGCTGCCGCGCCCTTGCGCAACATTTCTGCGATGCGGTCGAAGCCGAAGAGACGGCCCCCGGCATTCTGCGCTTCGGCTACGCCGTCGGTCATCAGCATCAGAGTGTCGCCCTTGCCGAGCCTGAAATGCAGAACGGGGAAATCGATTCCTTGAACTGCTCCCAGAGGCAGTGCACCTTCGATTGCCAGTTCCTTTCCGTTTAAATACGGCGGCAGGTGCCCGGCGTTGGCAAGGGCGGCGCTTCCATTCTTCTCCACACGCAGCGCGAGGCAGGTTGCAAGGCCGCGGCCTTGCATTCGCTTGTTGAGCAGCGCCAGCATGCTGCCCGGCTCGATGGTGAATTCAGCTGCCGTGCGAATTGCGCCCACAATGAGTGTGGCGAGCATACCGGCTTCCATGCCGTGGCCCGCGACATCGCCCACAATGATCAGCACGCTGTCATCGGCCGTATCGGGAAGCACCTGGAAGAAGTCTCCACCGACTTCGCGCGCGGGGCGATACTCGCTTTCGATGCTGAGACCGGGGGTATTCGGGAGGAGCTCGGGTATGAGGTACTGCTGCACGTTGCGCGCAGCCTGCACTTCGCCCGCATAGCGCTCTTCTTCGCTGCGGGTGCGGGTGAAGCGAAGAACGAGGATGCCGAAGACGGCCAGTGGGAACAGCGCGTCCGCCACCTGATCGAGCCGGATGGGGAATGGCGTGTTGGTGAGAAGGATCTCACCGAAGAAACTGTGCTGCCAGCCTATCTGATAGGAGACCGTGGCCGCACTGCTCACGAGAAACAAGCTGGTGTACAGCAGTTGCGGCGCCAATAGCAGGCGCGCGTCGGGCGAACCCTCCCTGGATTTCACAAGGATGACTTTCACGATCCAGTATGTAGCTGGAAGGCCAAGAACAAAAGCGGCCAAGTTTATTAACCATATATGCCGTGTGACCCCAAAGAAGGAGTAGGCGAGGAGAACTACAAGTGTGGCGACGATCGAAGCAAGCCCAAAATCAAAAAGCCATGTGCGCTTCGGCTTGAGGATATGCAGATAGAAGATTGGAACTGCGAGCCATGCAAATAGGTGCGTTGTTCCGGCCAGGACATCCCTCCATTGCAAGCTCCATATCTGTGTCGTCATGAATAGCGCAATCCAATTTCCAACAGGATTGAAAAGCATAACGAGGCCGAACCACAGGTACTCCTGATCCTTGCGCCTGAGCAGAAAAAGCGCCAGCGAGCCAAGTCCAGACAGGGTCTCAAGGAGGGCAAGAATCTCGTCCGCGGAGCTGTTCCAGAGTCGTTGCGCGCGAATTGCAGAAATCCGACTTTGAATCTCCCCTGAGTCGCCTATGAGCGCGCCGCCGGACGCGATTCCGCCCCCGATAAATCCGGCCCAGCCGGGGAAATGCCATACTCGGAGAGCGACCTCAATTCTTCGGTCGGAATGGCTACCGGCCGGGAGTTTGTAGACCTGGGGACCACCGCCGTTATAGCCCAATTGGTTGGGCGGCATCTTGCCGTAAGTGCCGATCAACTGGCCATCGGCATAAACTTCGTAGCAGGTTCTTATGGTTGGCAGCATCAGGGAGACATCGTCGAGTCCGGAGGGAACCGTCACCTGAAACCGATACCAGGCTAAGCCGCCGTAGCCGTTGTAGCCCTGGCTCGACCAATCCTCGTCCGAGCGCAGCAGTTGCCATTGGGAGTCGTCGAAGCTGGGGCTGGCCCAGGCCGGATCGTCTCCGGTGTGGAAGCGCCATAGGCCGTCGAGAGACGCGACGAGCACGCGGCCGTTGGTCAAGTCGAAGCTCTGCGCCGGCGCAAATAAGCACACAGCCATCGCCAGCATCGTGAGAAGCAGCGCGTGCCTTTTCATGACCTGGGCATGCAGAGGATGAGCATTGGCAAGCTATAGCACGGCAGGGCGCGTTCCCGGAAGGGAATTTGCCGCGATGTCTTGCCTCTTGAAACAGAGGATTCGCTGCAGGGGTGTTCGCTCCAAGGCGTCAATCCAGTTCGACGTGTGCGCTGCTGAAGCTGGCCGCAATGAGGATGATTTATATATTCAAGGTGCAACAGATGTTGGGTTATAATCCTCGCGTCAAGGAGGGAAACATGGCTACCCCCGCGTTCATGTTTCAGAGACAGCAGAATTTTCGATTTGAAAAGGCCGATCCCATCGTCGCTTATTTTCTGGACGAAGCCGATTTGACCGCAATTACACATTGGCAAACGCAACTCGGGTATACCTTCGAGTTCCATGAGATGCACGACATCGGAAACCCGATCTACATCCGGCCCGACGGCAACACTTCCACCTCGAGCATGACAAAGATCGACACGAAAAGCATTCCCGATCCGGCCCTGCATTACAAGAGCAAGATAAACATCAACAAGCCCTGGATCGAGAATATTGCGAACTACAGCGTGATCAGCAAGCTGGGCACAACGAAGATCACCGAGATTTCCAGCATCGTGACCCACGAGTGGAAGTATCTTCAGAAGTTAGCCGATCGCAGGTGGTCGGGTTGGAAAAAGCCGCTGACCCTGATGGAGCGGGCTATCCTGACCGGACAATACCCGCCGCCGCCGGAGAAGAATCAAGGGAACAAGTAAGCCCCTGAGGGAATGCTGAATTGGAGCAAGAACTTGATCGGAGGTTCCCTTAGAAAAGGGAATCAATTAGGTTGCGCCCTCGCCCTCTGCCCACGTTTGCGTCAATCGTTCTCAAAGAGTTCTTCGTGAGTTCCTCTCCGCTCCAGGCGAACTTTTTCGGCGGTGGCGCTGTAGATAAGAACCCAATCGGATTCAATGTCGGCATCTCTGTATCCGGCCCAATTGAGTTTGAGCGGGTGGTCTTTGTACTCTGGCGGCAACGGTTGCGCCGCGAGCAGAAGCCCGATAAGCTTTTTCAGTTTTTCGAGGTCTTTGCCGCGCTTTTGAAGCCGCTTCACGACGCTGTGAAATTGGCTTGAAAAGCTCCCGGCGCGCATCAGATTCCGAGCTTTTTGAAGAGATCGGCAGCATCCGTGGCCTGATGGACTTCCTTGCCCAGTGCGGTCTTGCGCATGGTCTCTCGTGTGAGCTTGTTGGGTTTCAGGTCGAACGGCAGGGCTTCTTCCTCTGCCACCCTGGTTAGAACAATGCGCATCACGTCAGACACTGTGAGACCCATCTCTTCGGGCACAGCGGTGGCTTTTTCTTTCACTTCAATGCTGATTCTGGAGCGGACAACGGCATTCGAAGCCATGGGTGCATGGTAGCCCAAATGGGCTATAGGATGTGACAAATCCAGGTTTGGGTAGGCTCGAATTCATCCTGTTACGGCGTGAAGCGGAAGGGAACTATGTGGAGGAAGTGCATCAGGGAGCTGTCGTAGAAGGGGGTTGGCGTGAAGGTCAGCAGGAAGATGGCCAGGCCGATGACTGCGAGCGTCAGGCGGCCCTGGCTTAGCTGGGGCGAAACAGGAACCTTGGGGTGGCGCATGGCGGGAATCATAAGGATTAGGCCCCACAGCAGCCACCCAACCCAGTAGAGCGTTCCCATGATGAACAGCACCGGGGGCAGGAGATTCGTGAAGAGCTTGTGCGCCCTGGGTGAGAGGGCGTAGAGGATGTGTCCGCCGTCGAGCTGGCCTCCGGGGATGAGGTTCAGCGAGGTGATGAAGAGGCCAATCCAGCCGGCCACGAGCACGGGGTGAGGGGCAAGGTGGTCGAACGCGGGGATGGAGGGGTCCCATTGCACCAGCAGAGCGTGAATCAGACGGATTGTAGGCGGCTCACCGCCGAATACGACAATGGCGGGGGGAGCGTTGGCCGCGGTGTGGTAGCTGAGCGCGAAGCCGACAGCCACGGCCACGGCCGACGCTACATAGCCGGCCAGCGGTCCGTAGATGCCGATGTCCATCAGCGCATCGCGGCTGGAGATGCGGCCGCGGATCTGGATGATGGCGCCTGCCGTACCGCTGAGCGTGGGGGCTGGCAGAACCCAGGGGAGGGTGGCGCGGATGCGGTGCCAGCGGCAGGCGAAGTAGTGTCCGAACTCGTGGATGAGGAGAATACCCAGCAGCGAAAACGAGAAGGCCCAACCGGTTTTGAACATTTCCGGGTGATCGGAGAGCCATCCCCAGGGCCACAAGTCGCTGTCGCGCACCACCGGGGCCATGCCTTCGACAAAGTTCTGCATGAACCGCGCGCCATTTGCGGTGGTGGTGATGACGCTGATCACCAGCAGAAGCAGTGGAAGCCCGTATTCTCGGAAGGTAGACCATGCCGGAGCCCGCTTCGGCTGGAATTGCGGAGCCGCAGTTTTCCCTGGAGAATAGGTCCCGGATTGCTCTGTGCCGGTTGCGCTCATCCGCGGGCCGGTGGGCGAAGCGCTTCTGACCTCCGCATGGTCAACTGCTCTTGGCCGTGCCGGTGTCCAGCGAATGAAGTTCTTTTCCCGGCTTGAAGCGAACGGCCTTGCCGGGGGTTATGCTCACTTCGGTGCCGGTGCGGGGATTGCGGCCGATACCGGTTTTGCGGGCGCGGACGCTGAAGACTCCAAATCCGCGCAGTTCGATGCGCTCTCCGGCGGCCAGGGCCTGTTTGAGGCCCTCGAAGACCGTATCCACCGCGGCCTCCGCCTTGGTGCGCGGCAGGCCGGTGCGCTCGATTACATGATGGACGATGTCCTGCTTGATCAAAGGGGTAACCTCGCTGGGGCGACTTGACATGAATGTACTACGCCTTACGCTGTTGATGCTACAGGTTTTGCCGTGATTAGGGAATGAGGGAAAAGGCGATTCGCGCTTTTTTTTCTTCGCGGAAAATCGGGGCGCGCCGTTGCAGTGACCTTCACCAGCCGATTTTAATATTGGAAACTCCACAATTGGTATTGTCATTTGCGGGTAGCCTTGCATAGAATCGGGTTGCCAATATTCCCCCCATCGGCAACGATTTTCTCTGGACAGGAAAAACTCTGCCCAGCAAGGGAGAGGCGCGTCGATGATGAGTGGCAGTTGGGTCCGGAAACGGGCCATCAACAATCAGTTGGTTGAACCTTGCTGCGAAAAGCGAGTTCACGAAGACGATTTCTCATTCAGCCTCTCCTGCCGCGATCGTGACCTCGGCATTTCAGACGAATTCCAGACCTTTACCAATGCAAACAGCTCTCGCATGGATTCCGTGGCCAGTGAAGTGCCGCCCGGTGCGTCCTTGCAGGCTGATCGGGTGACGGCATCCTACGGCCGGGTTGCATTGGCGCGTTCCATCGAATACTTCCATATCCCCAGGAATTTACTTTCGATCTGCGTTGGAAAAGCGACCGATGCGCGTTACGGAATCGGATGTGAACGTGACGCCATTCGAGCCGGAGTGGGAGGGATTCGTGAGTCTCGAAATCTCTAACACCGCCCCTACCGGCCAAGGTTTACGCCAACGAAGGGCTGTGCCAGAATCTGTTCTTTCGCCTCGATGAGGCCCGCGTGATCGGCGATGCCGATTGCAAGGGACGATATCAAAGCCGGCAGAGAATTGTGCTGCCGAAGTTGGAGAGCCATTTCTTCCAGTTGCCTGGTTGAAAGCTTGACAAGGCGAAAGGACATGCAAGGCGAAGAGGGGAGTTGGGTTCCCGGCCGCCGAGCACAGCGCTCCTACCATGCAAGTGGGGAGTGATCATGTCGGCGACTCGCAATCCCGCGCCGGTATACATCGGCCTGGTGTGTGACGAACCCATTCGGCTCGAAGGCCTTGTCAGCATCTTCGATCAGCCGGTCGAGGACGGCCATTCTCCGCTGCTTCCCATCACCGGAAGCCTGACGGAAATGCTTGCCCACGCAACGCTCGAGTACCTGGTGATCGACATGCATGCGTCTTCCGGCGGGCTGGCCATTCTGGACACCATCCGGCGCGCCCGCCCCTCGATGCGGCTGATCGTGATCGGTCCGGAAGGCAATGACGAACTGGTCCTGGAGACGATCATTGCCGGCGCCAGGGCGTATCTCGATTTGACCGCCGATATTGCCGTAGTGCGGCAGGCCATCGAGGTGGTGACGAGCGGTTCCATCTGGGCGCCGCGCCGGCTTCTTTCCAAGCTCATTGACCGCCTGCTGAAGGTTCCCGACTCGTCCCTGACCAACGCGGCGCCCCGCCTTACCGCACGCGAAAAAGAGGTTCTCGACCTGATTCTGCAGGCTCGCTCGAACCGGGAGATCGCACGCCAGCTGGGTATTGAGGAACGCACCGTCAAGGCGCATGTGGGCCGCCTGATGCGCAAGACCGGCGCGGATAACCGGATTGAGCTCTCGATGCGCACACTGAACCGGCCGCAGCAGCCGCAACCATCCCCTCGCGGACATCGGCAGGGGGCGGACAGCGATTCTTCCTGAGAGTCGAGAAGGCCGTTGTCAAAAGAGTAACCGGCTGGTTACCAAGAGACACAATCCCTCTGTGCCCTTGTATTAAACGCTGCTTTTCCACAGAATGATTTACAGAAACAACGCAGATCTGGGGAAAGGAGTTCCCAGGCAGCATGTTTTCCATGTGGCCTGGGAACTCCTCTTTTTTCGTGGCTTTGACCCGTTGCAAGTGACGAGCCGGGGTTCGTTCGTTTCTTCCCTTCTCAACTTCAATCCCTTTTGCGCCGGTAAAGTCTCGCGAGCTAGCCGCGAGCGGCATCCGCAAATCGACTTGCGATAGGGGAGACAGCTCCGCTTGTAGTTTTCTTGTGCACTGAATTACCACAGGCTTGTTGATTATGGAGTTATTAATTACTCGGAAATCAGTCACTATTACTAAAATCTCTAATACTTCCGTGTGTGGAAAAGTGGTCATTATTGATCAGATCAGATAGCCCCTTTCCCGGAGAATGGCTTCAGAAACAACGCAGATCTGGGGAAGGGGTTCCCAAGCCGCATGTGATCCATGAGGCGTGGGAATCCCTCTTTTTTTGCTTTTCTCCGCGAACATCCGGCTGTGATGTGCCCTTCACAGGCTGCGGAAATGGGCACTGGCGAGAGTCGACGGATTCAGAGCGCATCGCAGGGGCTAAAGCCCACGCTGATATTGCGGCACTTGCGGCACGACTAAAGTCGTGCCCTAAAAAAGAAACTACTTTGCAAGTGCAACAAAACAAAGAATCGGCCAAATTCAGTTTCATTCCCCATGGGTCGGCTTCGCCGGTGGATGACTGTTACAAAGCTCCCAAAAATCTCCGTCAGCGAGGGTTTTTCCGCAGCTCTTCAGCCCTTTCCAGCGTCCATTCATCAATCAGGGCCTCAACAAAGAATCTGCGCCAGCGAACTTCGTGTTGCGTGTTTGCCGCGGAGCCATACACATCCGGCGCCGGATACTGTAGGCTGATTCAGGGTGAACCGTGGCTTCTCATCGTGCCTCATTTGTTCATTCGCACCGCGCTTGCTCCCTCCGCACGGGAGCGGAGTGGAAAGGATCGGGATATGAAGAAAACCATTGTTTCCCTTTGCCTCTGTTTCCTGCTCGCTTGCACCGCGTCGGCATCCTCGTCGCGCGAGGATTTGCAGGCCCGGATTGACGCCGCCAAAGTGGTTCTGGACCAGATCATGGCGGCCAAGGACTCCACCATTCCCATGAACATTCTTCAGCAGGCCACCTGCGTAGGCGTGGTTCCGGGGCTGATCAAAGGGGCATTCCTGGTGGGCGCGCAGTATGGCCAGGGCGTGGTGACCTGCCGCACCGGGCATGGATGGAGCGCGCCGGTGTTTATCCGCATGGCGGGGGGATCGTTCGGGTTTCAGATTGGCGGGCAGTCGACGGACCTGATCCTGGTGGCGGTGAATGACCGTGGCTTCCAGGATCTGCTCAAAGACAAGTTCAAGATTGGCGGAGACGCCTCGGCCGCGGCCGGGCCAGTGGGCCGCAACGGGACCGCTTCGACGGACTGGAAGTTGAGCGCAGAGTTGCTGAGCTACTCGCGCGTAAAGGGCTTGTTTGCGGGTATCGACCTGGATGGCACCAGCGTGAGCCAGAACTCCGAGGACACGGAGCTTTATTACGGTCAGCCGCATCCGTTTGACACCATCCTGAAGGGCAGCGTGGACGTTCCGCCGGGCGCGGTTGCGTTTGTGCGCGATGTGGCGCAGAACTTTGTACGCGCCAAGCATCGCGAATAGCGCGGATACCATTATGCCGATCGGCAAAGGGCGGCGATCGAATGCCGCCTCTGGATTACTTGCTGAGCAACGTAGTCGATTTCAGCCCCGCATCGGGAGACTAAACTAGAGTTTGCCTTTCACCATGCGGGAAAACTCCATGCGCGAAAACTCCGTGCGCGAGAATCTGGAGTATTGGCTGGTTCTGATCGTGGCGCGTACCCTCGGGGTGATGCCGCGCGGGCTGGCGCGTCTGGCGGCGGCCTTGCTGGCCTTCGTTGTCTATTGGACATTCGGCAGGCTCCGCCGCGTCGGTGTGCGCAACCTGGAACTGGCACTGCCGAAGGTATCCGAGACCGAACGCACGCGCATTCTCCGCGGCGTTTACCGCAGCCTCGGCTGGCAACTGGTCGAATTCTGCCGCATGGCCCACTACACGCCCGAAAACATCCGCAACTGGATTCGCACGGAGGGGCTGGAGCACTATTTTGCCGCAAAGGCGCGCGGCAAGGGTGTGCTGATTGTTACCGGCCACCTGGGCGCGTGGGAGTTGTCGAGCTTCTACCACTCGCTGATGGGCTATCCCATGGGCATGGTCATCCGCCGGCTCGATAACCGCCGGCTTGACGACTACGTCAATGGCATCCGCTGCCTGCATGGCAACCGCGTACTGCACAAAGACGATTTTGCGCGCGGGCTGATGACTGCCATGCGGGCCGGGGAGACGGTGGGCATTCTGATGGATACCAATATGCGGCCTCCGCAGGGAGTGTTTGTGGAGTTCTTTGGCCGACTGGCATGTACAGCGTCCGGACTGGCGCGCGTGGCGTTAAAAACTGGGGCGGCGGTGCAGCCTGGATTCATGGTTTGGGAGGCGGCGGAGCAGAAATATGTGCTGCGGTTTGGGGAGGAGCTCAACTTCACGCACACGGGTAACGCGGAGGCGGATACTTTGGCGTTTACGCAAATGTGCGCGGCAGCAACGGAAGAGTGGATTCGGCGCTATCCTGACCAGTGGCTTTGGATTCACCGGCGATGGAAGACGCGGCCGCCGGGGGAGCCGGGGCTGTATTGACTTAATTCTGCAGGAGATAGCTGTGAAGCAAGTCATCTTTGCCGCATTCTTTCTAGTCGCCGTCGTAGCGCACGCTCAGCAACGCGATCTCACCGGAAAAGTCGCCTTTGTCCGTTTCACCACAATGCAGGAGTCGAATCCTGGCGCGGGGTCGGAGCGACTGGTTCGCGACGTCCTGTTGCGGCTCACCCAGATGGGAACCTCGAATGCCTTTCTGGCGCTTGTAGGTCAGTCCGGGACGGTGGTTGTTCCGCTCGAGGCCGGAACGTGGTGCGTGCAGCCCTACTCAATCGACGGTCAACCGGTCAAGCTCTCCCTGCACACCATGCAAACCTCGCATCGGTGCTTCACCGCAGTTCCGGGCACCATAACAGAGTTTGGCGTAACGCTGGCCCTTAGTACCGCTCTGAGCGGAAGAATTCCGAGTCTTGGCGGGAACTGAAGCGGCTTCCCGCAAAGCAGAGAAGCAGGGGTGTACAACGCAAGGAGCGCCTCGAAGTGAGCCCGGGTGAACATTCGGAGATCTGAGCTGGATTCTCCTGTTCGGAGGCGTTACGCTGCGAAGAGAGACAAATTATGACCCTCACTGAACTGATTCATGAGCTGGGGGGCAGCCTTGTTGCCGGCAGTCCCGAATTCTCTGTCACCGGGGTCAACTCCGCTGCCGAGGCAGGCCCTTCAGAGCTCATATTCATTGAAGATGCAGCCAGCGCCGGGGAGGCGCTCTCAAGCGGCGCTGGGGCAGTCGTCCTGCGGGCGGGCTCATCTCTGCCTTCGAACGACTTCGGCAACAAGCATGTCGTCGAAGCGGACCAGCCTCGGATGTGGTTTGCATTGGCGGCCAAGTTGCTTAATCCATTGCCGCCGCCATCCGGAATCCATCCCAGGGCGATCATTGGAAGCAATGTCGATGTTGGTGAGGATGTTTCCATTGGGCCTTGCGCGGTGGTCGAGGACTACGCGGCCATCGGCGCAGGAACCCGAATTGAAGCGGGTGCTTTTATTGGCGAGGGAGTGGGCATTGGGGAGTTCTGCCGCATTTATCCTCGCGTGGTGGTCTATGCGGGAACGACGATCGGCAATCGCGTGGTTGTTCATGCCGGCGCGGTGCTGGGGGCGGACGGATTCGGCTATGTGCGCGACTCGACCACCGGCGCCTACACGCAATTTCCGCAGCAGGGCACGCTGGTGATCGAGGAAGATGTGGAGATTGGCGCGAACTCCACCATCGACCGAGGGGCGCTGGCTGAGACGCGCATTCGCCGCGGGACGAAGATCGACAACCTGGTTCACATCGGGCACAACTGCGATATCGGAGAGGATGTGATTCTAGTGATGGGCACGGGCATTTCCGGCTCCAGCACCGTGGGCAAGGGCGCGGTGATTGCGGGTCAGGTGGGGATCGGCGACCATGCGCACATTGGGCCGGGGGTGATTCTGGGCGGGCAGGCTGGGGTGTTGAGCGGCAAGACAGTGACGAATGAGGCGCTTGGAGTGAAGGCGGGCACCGTGCTGTGGGGCACCCCGGCGCGGCCGCTGACGCAGGTGCTGCGGGAGATTGCGGTTCTTGGGAAGCTCGCGAAGCGCTCACGGAAATCAACCGATGGCGAGTGAAGAAATGTGGTTTAAGGGGGTGAAGTCATGCTCATCAACAACGATCGACTCCCCCACTGGTACGTCGTGGCCATCGTTACCGGCATTGGGTTCTTTCTGTTTTGGATGCCAATTCTGCATTTTGTTTTCAGATTCTCAATCGCCGGGATCGCGTTTTGCGCGGGGTCCTTTACTGTTGGCCAACTCATTGTGACACCGTGGCTTTTTTCTTCGCGTGCCACGGGGCAGAATCCAAGAGGCCAGATAGGCCGAAGATGCCTCGCAGTTGGCGTCTGGCTTGCGCTATGGATGGAGTTGATGTTGTTGCACGGTCTTTCGGATAGGCCCTCTGCCTCAGGCAGAGTATTTCTCCTCTTCTGCATGGCAGGGCCTCCGGTTTTCATGGCGCTTATCGTCTTTTTCGCATTCAAGACCTATCGTTGGCTAATTCCGATTCGTTGAGACAAGACGAATCAAAAAACAGGCCCCAATGATCAAGCAAGCTCTTCCCTTGCTGCACGTTTCGAATGCGGTTGCGGCGCAGGGTTTTTACTGCAATCGGCTCGGCTTCAAGCTGGAATTTGCTCATGGGCCCCACGGCGCAGAGGGCGATCCTTGTTATTTGGGTATCTCTCGGGACGGAGTTTGGGTTATTCTGTCTTCCTTCCCCGGCGATGGCGTGGCCGGAGGCGTGATGAGTCTGCTGGTGGACGACGTGGACGCGCTGCACGCTGAGTTTGTCGCTGCCGGAGTGACGGTTGATACTCCCCCCATCGATCAGACCTGGGGAACGCGCGAGATGTACGTGAAGGACGCGGACCGCAACTCGGTTCGGTTCCAGCAGTAGGGAATACAGGCCGGAGAACTTCTCAGATGGCGATCATCGTGGTGGGCGGCAGCAATCGGGGCGTGGGGAAGACCGCACTGGTCTGCGGCCTGATCTCTGCGCTGCCGGAGTACCACTGGGCTGCCGTCAAAATCACTTCGCACGAACACAAGCAGCCTGTATCGCCAGGGCGCACAAATAGCGGAGAAGGATCAGCTGCTGACGTTTCTCATCCGCTGCGCACCACACTGTTCCGCCATCTTTTTGAAAAACGGATCGAAGAAACGGTGCGAGAGCAGGAGCCCTTGGCACGCAGTTCCATCTGGGAAGATACGGTGCGCGGAGAGGACACGGATACTTCGCGGTATCTCTCGGCGGGAGCGGCGCGAGCGCTGCTGGTGACGGCTGCGGATGGCGACTTGACCGGGCCGCTCAACCAGCTTTGGCCCAGGTTCGGCCGCGGCACGAACCTCATTTTCGAGTCAAACAGCGTGGTGCACCACGTGCGCCCGGACATGTGTCTGCTCATTCACGCGGTGGCGGAAAGGGCTTTGCCGCTGCCGGAGCGCAAGCCTTCGTTCATTGCCGCCCTGCGCCATGCGGACGCGATGGTGGCGCATGCGCGTGCCGACGAGGTCATTCCGGACGGGCTTTGCCTGGCGCTGCCTGAGCTTGATCCGGAGCAGCCGGTGAGCCCCAAACCGATCTTCCACCTTCGGGCGCTGGAACGGGTCTCCCCGGAGTTGCTGGCATGGCTCCGCCAACGGCTGCCCCAGGTCCAACATTTCTAAGCAGAATCGCAAGGCCTCGCGCTCCGTCCATGCGGTGTTCAACAAGCAGCGCATGGGCCAGGTTGAGAAACTCCGTGTGATGCTCGAAGTGCTTTGAAGCGGCCTGCACCGTGTGCACCACGTGTGCGTCTGAGAACGTCTTACCATGGAACCCCGCCACGCCGATCAGCAGGCCACGCATGAGCGCGAATTGCGCCGCCAGCAAGGCAAACTCGCGCGTCATGGAGGGCGGCGTGCCGTTCCGCATCGCGGTCTTACCAAATGGAAACTGGCAGCGAAGGATGGTGTTGACGAGGAAGTTTTCCATGATGTGCGGATGACGGTCGAAGAAGGGTTGATAGCAGCGATCGTGCGCTTGCGTGTATTGCGCTCTGAGGGACTCAAAAGTCGCGCCCGGCCCGTTGCCAATGCCGGCGGTGAAGGCCTTGATGCACTCCGCAAAACGCGGCCGGACATTGGACTTGTGCAGCATCAGGCCGGCCAGGCGCAGGACCATGTCCAACTGGGCTCCGCTGTCAATGGGCAGCGCCGCCATGGCGGGACGCAGCGTCCCGGTCGCGACTGTGGCGTCAAAGTCCGCCAGGAATGCGGGAACGGTGAGGTTGATTTCGCCCTGAGCGATCGAATCCAGGCGTCGGCACAACACGTCCATCAGAAAAAGCCGCTGCCAGAGCGGGTAGAGCCGGTCTTGCACCAGCTTGAGGACTACTGCGCGAATCGGCCAGAAATCCGCCGGAAGAGCTTGAGCGGGCACGGCATTTCTAGGCAAGGTCAATCCGTCGGGCCCTTGGGTCTGAGCGGGTTCCGCGAGAAGATCGGGAGTCAGCAGCACCAGCCGCGCTGCTTCCGGGCAGGAAAGCGTGAGCGCCTTTTCTTCCACGCCGTCGAGGGAATGCACGTAGCGGGGAAAGGTGGCGCAGGCATGGGATAAAAGACTCTCGCCGAGTTCGGCCTGAACGCGGCAAAGGTGATCCGCGCTGAGCATGGGGCATTCGTTTGCGGCATTCATGCGAATGATGGCGAAGAGGGGCTTGGCGCCGCCTGGCTCTGATGCGACCTCTGGTTTGCGGACCAGGCTGGCGCGAATGAGATCGGGCAAAGGTCCTGCGGGCAAGCTCTGGTACCTTTCCCATGCGGGCTGGTCGATGGGCACATTCCAACCCTGGCAGCAGGTGTCCTCGCAGTCCGAGCCGATGCAGCGAAAGCGATCGGCGTAGGTGGGATGAATCGAGGAATCGGATTGTGTTGCGGCAGGGGGCGGCAAGGGGGTGCTCCTTTGTGGAAAGCCAGCGCGCCCTGGCTGCGCTTTGGACTGCGCTCGGGACGGCTTGCTACAAAAACGATGCAAGCGGCAGACCCTCACATGCATCTCAACATTGGAAGGGGTTTATGAACTTCAATGGCAGCGGGGGTTTTTGAAATGAGTTCAGCAAGTTAGCTCCCGCTTCGCGGGAACAGCGAGTTGGCGAGTTAGCGGGCGGCACAAGGGACATTGAATTCGTGGACTCTCTGGGCAAGGGACAGCTTCACGGCGCTACTCCGTTAAGAAAGGTTCCGGCTTCAGTGAGCCGTCGCGCTGTTTGACCAGCATCTGCACCTTCCCCTCGGCGGCGTCCAATTCCTGCTTGCAGGCCGAGGAAAGTCCGACGCCCTCCTCAAACAGTTTGAGTGAATCTTCCAGAGAAAGGTCACCCTTTTCCAACTGGTCGACGATGGTTTCGAGCTTCTTGAGCGACTCTTCAAACGAGGGCATGGATTCTACTCCGCAAGACTTGCTGCAGGCCTGGGCAGCACGCTGGCAATTACTTCCGCGGCCAGGGCATAGCGGCCAAAGGGCGCGCTCACCTGCACGCCCTGCACGAAGGGGCGAACTGCCGCCAGCATCTCCTGGGCAATCAGCACGCCTTCGCGCTTGGCTGCGTCGGGCGAGGTGGTCTGGGCCATGCGCAGCATGATTTCCTCAGGCATGGACACGCGCAGATCGTTCTTCATGAATTCGGCGTTGCGCAGGCTGGTGAGCGGCCAGATGCCGGCGATGACGGGAATGCGGAAGTCCTTGATGCGTTCGAGGAAGATTTCGAGCAGGCGCAGGTCGAAGACCGGCTGGGTGATGGCGTACTCCGCGCCGGCTTCGACTTTGTATTTGAAGCGGCGCAACTCGTTCTCTATGTCGGGCACTCCGGGGTTGGCGGCTACGGCGATGGTCAGGTTGGTGCTTGCGCCGATGGAGTTGGCGCCGATGTCGAGGCCATGGTTGAGGCGGCGCACGATGTTGACGAGACCTATGGCGTCAACGTCAAACACTGCAGTGGCGTCAGGATAATTTCCCAGCTTGGGCGGGTCGCCGGTAAGGCAGAGTATGTTTTTCAGGCCAATGGACGAGGCGCCCAGGAGATCCGACTGAATGGAAAGAATGTTGCGGTCACGGCAGGTGTAATGGAGAACTGTCTCAATCCCGGTGTGCTGCTGAATCTGGATGCAGAGGCTCTGCGCGCTCATGCGGGCGGAGGCGCGAGGCGAGTCGGGCACATTGATGGCGTGCACGCCCAGGCCGGCCAGCAGACGAGCGCCTTCGATCTCCTTCACGCAATTGATGCCCTTGGGCGGAACGATTTCGACGAGGGTAATGAAGGTACCCTGCTCGACCAGCGCGCCAATGCGGGAGCGCTCGCGGAGCGGCGCGGGCGGCGTTTCGGTAGAAAGCTCGGGAGCCGGGCCGGTGCCCTCGACGCGCGCCTGGGCATCGATGGCGCGCATGGCCGAGCGCATGGCGCGGATGTGGTTTGGTGTGGTTCCGCAGCAGCCGCCAACGAATTGTGCGCCGGCGGCGATGGCCTTGCGCGCAAAGCTGGCCATGTACTCAGGCGAGCAGAGATAAATGTTGCGCCCCTCGACAGCTCGCGGCATGCCGGCATTGGGCATGGCGGCCAGCGGCAGCGTGGTCGCTTTGCGCATGCATTCGATTGCGGTGAGAACCGTGGCCGGCCCGGTGGAGCAGTTGACGCCCACGGCGTTCGCGCCCCACTCGGTCAACTTTGCCGCAGCCTGCTCCGGCGACGAGCCGTCAAGGCAGTTGCCTTCGTCGTCCACGGTGACCATGGCCAGCACGGGCAGGTCGGGGGCCATTTCGCGCGCCGCCGTCAGAGCTTCGTGCGCCTCGTTGAGGGCGGGCATGGTCTCGATAATCAGCATGTCCACACCTGCGCCGGCCAGGGCTGCGATCTGCTCCGCGAAGGCTTCGCGTGCTTCGTCCAGGCTGGTCTTGCCCAGGGGTTCAAGGCGCACGCCCAATGGGCCGACGGAACCAGCCACCCAGGCCTCGCCCGCCTGCTTGTCTTTCAGGTGCTCAACCGCCTGGCGCGCCAGGCGAACTCCGGCGGCGTTGATCTCCGCCACTTTTCCCGCCAGGCCGTGGCGCGAAAGGCGGAAACGGTTGGCGCCGAAGGTGTTGGTTTCAAGAATCTCAGCGCCCGACTGCAGATACTCCTCGTGGATGGACAGAATCAGCCCAGGGTCGGAGAGATTCAGATCGTCGTAGCAGCGATTGATGAAGATGCCGCGGGCGTACAGCACAGTTCCCATGGCTCCGTCGGCGAGAACCGGCCGGTTGGCAAAAATGTCGGCGAATTGAGTCATTCTCTTGTCATGCTAAGCCAACCAGCTGGGGCGCGCCAGAGTACCGGCCCGCTTTGTTATACTTCGGGAGACCTAAGCTGGTTAGAAACCGGTTCCGGGCCACGGTACATTGCGATTGCGAAGCCTGTTGCGCTCTGCCTGATCGACCCGGTAATCGCCATCCATTTGTTCACGCAGCGGCTCGTTCCGCGTTCTTTGTCGAGGTAAGGGATTTTGAAGATTCGATTTCTTTGGTCAAGCGCCGCAGCGGCTCTCGCTGTTGCCGCCGCGCTGGCAGGTTGTGGTGGCACCACCTATTTTGCGGGTCGCAATTTACCCCCCAGCGGCTTGACCAACCGCGTTCTGATCGCGATCCAAAACAACAGCGCGTTCTCGAAGGGTGCGCTGCAGTTTGTGGACGCGTACTACGATATTCGCAGCGGAACCGGCGGCAAGCCTGCTTCCTATTCCATCGCCGGCTATTCCGGCGCGCTCCCCATTACCATCCAGAACATGCCGGAAGAGCAAACGGGGTTCGTTTACGGATCCGGCGATGGCAGTTACCTCCCGGTCAATTACGCAAAGGAAAATACCAGTACCCCAGTCACGGGATTGAACGGCCTTTCCTCCAGCATTTTCGTATCGCGCAATCAGTCGTATGTATTTGCGGCCAGCCAAAGCACCAAGGTGCTCACTGTTGTGGACCGCAGCGGCGGCAGCTACCCGCTCAGCCTGCCCGGCGTTTATCGCGTCAGCGTGAATCCGGGTGGATCGTCGGCGATTGCCTTTGTTCAGAACTCCAACTATGCCTACTTCCCGGTGAAGCTTTCGGCGGCCCAGACAACGAGCTACTCCGGCGGGCCTCCAACATGGCCAAAGGCCGCCGTCGATTGCGAGCCGCAAAACGCTCCCGGCTGGTGCCTCTTCCAGGCACAGAGTCCCGATCATGTGGACTCCACCGGCACTTATTACGGCGCACCGCTGAATTTCGACCGCCCTCAAAAGGCTGTGTTTTCGATCGATGGCGGGACCGCGTATGTGCTGAACTGCGGACCGGAGTGCGGCGGCAACACAGCTTCGGTTTCCATTCTGCCCGTTGCGCCCATGATTTACCTGGTCGGTCAAGGGTCCGGTACGCTGCCTACCAATGCCGCGCTGGCCGCGTCCACCATCGCCATCCCCGGAGGCGCAAGCAACGCGCTGGTCGATTCCTCGACGATGTACGTGGTGGGACAGAAGCCGCAGGTGGTGAATAACGAGACGCTTTTTGCCGGCCACTTGACGGTCGTCAACCTCAGCACCAACACCGCGTCGAATCCGGTGACCATCAGCGATGGGCTTCCCGGCGCCCCCAGCCGCATGATCGAGGCGGATAACAATACGCTTTGGATAGCGATGACCAAATGCAACAACGGTGTTCGCGCCAACACCGGCCAGCCTTACGGCTGCCTGACCATGTACAACACCTCCACTGGAGCAGTGACCATGCTGGAACCGTATCTGGGCGACGCTACGGGCATAGCCGCGGTGACTGGGCTGAACAAGATTTACACCGCCGAGGGGGGACAAGTGTATATCTATTCCACCGTGGACGGAACGGCCCTCGACAACCAGTATGTGACCGTGACCGGCACCGCATTCGATGTGGCCTATATGGACGCCACCACGGACGCCAACAACACCGTGTATTGAAATCATGTCCGACCCTGGCGCAATGCACGAGGTTGAGCCTTCCACAGCGGACGTGCTGGCGATTGCCGCGCATCGCGACGACGTGGAACAAACCTGCGCGCAAAAGACCGTGCCCGGGAAGCCGCCGAAGCTGCCCGCATTCTCGGAGTCGCATCACGGCAGGCGCTCGATATGCCCGATGGCGCGATTGAGAACAATCTCGAAAATCGAATCAAGATCGTCCGCGTCCTGCGCCAGTTGCGGCCCCGCGTAGTGATTCTGCCCTATTGGCAGGCGCGCCACCCGGACCACGCGGTTGTGGCTACACTTGGCTACCAGGCCTGCTTTCTCTCCGGCCTCGCTAAGGTGGAGACAGACCTTGCGCCGCATCGGCCATTCAAGATTGTCTACGCCAGCCTCTACGCCGACGTGCGCCCCAGCTTCGTCGTTGACATCACGCCGT